>JBCCFC010000020.1:0-24398 GCA_039029935.1 Chloroflexota bacterium | reverse complement strand
CGCCTTTACTTGAGGTGCTCTATCCAGCAACGGATGAAGCTGAAACCAGTGAATCCATAATTAATGAGACTGCCTACACCCAACCTGCCCTCTTTGCCCTCGAATATGCGCTGGCACAGCTCTGGCTATCGTGGGGGATTCAGCCCAGTGTCGTCATGGGCCACAGTGTAGGAGAATATGTGGCAGCCTGTATTGCTGGGGTCTTCAGCTTGGAAGATGGGTTAAAGCTGATTGCCGCACGTGGTCGCTTGATGCAGGCTTTGCCGCAGGATGGAACCATGCTCGTCGTAGCAGCCCCTGTTGAGCAAGTGCAAACGGCCATAGCAGCATACCCGCAAGAGGTTGCCATTGCCGCCGTCAATGGACCGCAAAATGTGGTCATCTCTGGGAGGACAGAAGCTATCAACACCGTGGGCGCATCTTTCCAGGCTACTGGCATCAAAACAACTCAACTCACCGTTTCTCATGCATTCCATTCACCATGCATGGATCCCATGTTGGCTGAATTTGATGCCATCGCCCAAACAATTCATTACGCCGAGCCACGCATCAAATTTATTTCAAATGTTACTGGTTCGTTGGCCACAGCCCAAGTTGCCGCGCCAGTCTACTGGGTTCAGCATGTACGTCAGCCTGTAGAGTTTGCGGCAGGCATGGCCACCCTTCATGAACAAGGTTGCCGATTCTTCATTGAGGTCGGCCCAAAACCAACGTTGCTAAGCATGGGTCGACAATGCCTTGACGAAATAACCGAGCGGCAAGGTGACCAAGTGAACCGTGACCATGCAGATATTACCACCTCCTCACCCAGTCACCCCCTCACCCAGTCATCTGCAAGTCCCACCATGTATTGGTTACCTTGCCTGCGTCATGGCCAAGACGACTGTCAGACTTTATTGACTAGCTTAGGAACGCTCTATTGCCAAGGGCAAGCCATCGATTGGGAAGGGTTCCATCGCAATTCGTTGCGACGCAAAGTTGTACTACCCACGTATCCCTTTCAGCGCCAACGCTATTGGCTAAGCGACGACATCGATCTGCCCACGGTCTCGGTTGATAGAGAACAACCAGTCCGGCCGCTGATCGACCGCATGGTGCAATCGCCTCTGCTTAACGAAATCTTGTTTGAAACCGCGTTGGATTTGAATCGACAGCCATTTTTGGTTGATCATCAGGTCTACGATCAGGTTGTCATGCCAGGTGCTGGCTATCTGTCATTGATCCTAAATGCCGTTGAATTGATGACGGGAAGCCCCGCTTGCTCGATAGAAGAGGTTGTTTTTCGCAAAAGTTTGGTGCTCCCAACGGACCAAGTGCGTACCCTACAACTTGTGCTGACGCCTGTAGATGAACCGGCAAACAACCATTATCACAATGGGCAGCATCGCAATGGTACCCAACCGACTAGAGCCAATGCGTCACAAGGGTTTACCTTTAAGATTATTAGCTTGCCAAGTAGCCATAATGGGGGGCCGGCACCCTTTATCCTCCATGTAACGGGACGAATCACTCTGATATCTCAGCAGATTTCTTCAGAGCGAGATGAGGTACAAGCATGGCAGGCCACTTGTCCCAATGCCATCAACAGAAGCAGCTTCTACGAGCAGTTGGGACAGGGCGGCGTACATTGGGGGGATGCCTTCCGCTGGCTGGAGCAAGGTTGGTGGGGCAAGCGTGGCGAATCGCTGGCGCGTTTGCAGACACCATCCGTCGTGATATCAGCCCATGGTTTTATGCTACACCCTGGCCTGCTCGACTCCTGTTTTCAGATGGTAGGCCTTGCGCCAGAGACAGACGCAGGGGCCAAGACCCTTGTCCCCTTCTCGCTAGAAAATTTGCAACTCTACCAGAAACCAAGTGGTCGTGCCCTTTGGTGCTATGCTGAAGAGGCGGGCCCTCAACGATGGAATCTGATCCTGGCGGAAGCCGATGGCACAGTTGTGGCTAGACTCATGGGTTATGAAGTTACTGAAGTTCGGCCAGATACTTTTGCGAACGATTCAACGCAAGACGCTTGGCAGGATTGGCTCTATGAAGTTGCCTGGGAGCAAGTTGAACGCTCTGCTGATTCACACAAGGAAGCGAATGAGAAACTTGGCTCAGAACCAGGTCATTGGATCATCTATGGCGACCAAGATGGATTGAGCAAACAACTTGCACGCACGCTTGTCGAGCAAGGACATAGCTGTGTCGTCGTGGCCCCGGATGACACCTACCAATCCGGTTTGGCGAGCAGCACCGGGCTATACACACGCACCTTCCTCAATCCCTTTGATCCCGATCACGTTAAACGCCTGCTGCAAGAAGAGAGCCAGACAGGGATGCCTTGTCGCGGGGTTCTCTATCTTTGGAGCGCCGAAGCGGCGCATGAAGGGGTTACCGAGCCGGAAGTCGCCCACTTTCACAGTACGGTGGTTCTGCGATTGGTGCAGGCATTGAGCTTTGCAAACATGACAGCACCGCTGTGGCTGGTGACGCGCAGCGCTCAGGCCGTAGCCGGGCATTTGCCTCAGCAGGTCGGTGCAGCAGCGCTGTGGGGATTGGGACGCACCATTGCCCTGGAACATGCGGAACTTGCGCCTGTCTGCGTTGATCTTGGGCCGACGCCGTCCTTCACGGCAGAAGCGCAGGCGTTGTGCAGCGAACTGTTTGCGCCACCTACCACATCCGGCAGCACCGAAACCCAGCTTGCATTCTATGGCGATAACCGTTATGTGGCTCGTCTAGAACGCACAACAGTCGAGCCTGACGCGCCCGCCCTATCATCAGACGGCAGTTATCTCGTCACCGGTGGATTGGGTGGACTTGGCCTAAAAGTGGCTGAATTTCTTGTTGCGCAGGGCGCGCGCCATCTTGTGTTGGTGGGGCGAAGCGGGGCAACGGCTGCGGCTCAAAGCACAATTGACCAGCTACAAGATCAAGGTGCTCAGGTCACGGTCGTGCAGGGGAATATAAGCGAGGAGGTGGATGTGGCCCGCCTCATTGCAGCTTGTCCGCAGCCACTGCGGGGGATTGTTCATGCCGCGGGGGTATTGCGCGACGGCGTCTTGGTGCAACAATCGCCAGAGAACTTCACCCAGGTAATGGCCCCCAAGGCTGTCGGGGCCTGGCATCTCCACTGCCAGACCCGTGATTTGCCGCTCGATTTCTTTGTCTGTTTTTCGTCGGCAACGGCCACCTTTGGCTCGCTCGGGCAGGGCAACTATGCTGCCGCCAACGCATTCCTGGATGGTCTGGCCCACCATCGACGAGGGCTAGGGCTGCCTGGCTTGTCTATCAACTGGGGGTCCTGGGCGGAGGTCGGCATGGCCGCCCGTTTGGATGCGCGCGACCAAGCCCGTATTGCAGCACAAGGCGAAAGTGCTATGGCACCAGAAGCGGGCCTGCAGGTATTGGCCGCGCTCTTGCAACAGGAGTCAGCGCAGGTAACAGTTAGTGCGATCCAGTGGTCCAAATTTCTGACGCCTGATGTGAACGGGGCGCTGCCTGCCTTTTATACGACTTTTGAGCGTTATCACACAGCAACAACCCCATCTGTTTCGCAAGGTACACCTACGCCTGACTTGTCCTCGGCGCTGGCGGGCTTGGATTTGACCGCGCAGCAGAGCTTGCTTGTCGCCTATGTGCAGCGTCAACTGGCGGCAATTATAGGCGTATCGACCAGTGAAGTTGATGTGGCCGCGCCATTGCCTATGCTGGGGCTGGATTCGCTCATGTCCATCGATATTCGTAACCAGATCAAACGCGATTTGGGGCTAGATGTGCCGATTGTAAAGTTGTTAGAGGGCATCAATCTTGTGGAGTTGGCTGAATGGATAGGAGACTCCTGGCGGGACACCCATTCTGGGTTTACGACATCTACAGAATTGAGGGAAACAGCGATTGCGCCGGCGTTGCCGGTGGTTGAATCAACCTTTGAAGAGGTAGCCGGTGAACTATGATTAGCACAGAACGCTTTATACAAGAGCTGGCCCTTCAGGGTGTCACATTATGGGCCGAGGGGGACGCCTTGCGTTACCGCGGCGACAAGGCCGTGTTGACTGGCGCGCACCTGGCCGAGATCAAATCCCGTAAACCAGCGCTTCTGGCCCATTTACACACAGAAGGGGTCTATACACCGCTTACACATGGTCAGCAGGCGCTCTGGTTCGTCCATCAGCAGGATCCGGCAAGTGATGCTTATAACATCCCCCTGCTCTTTCGCATCCATGCCCTACAGTTCGACCCAGCACGTCTGCGGCACGCGCTTGATTTAGTGGCGGAACGCCACCCCATGTTGCGCACCCGTTTTGTAAACGTAGATGGCAAACCGCTGCAACAAATTTGCCATCATCTTGCCCCCAGGTGGGAGGTAATCGATCGGTCAGCATGGTCCGGGGTGGAACTGATGAAGGTCGTTGACGCACATGCTCGACATCCTTTTGATGTGATGCAGGGTCCACTGTTACGCGCTACACTCTTTACAGGAGATAACACAAGCGCCGCCCAACCGCCCATACTGCTTCTAAATTTGCATCACCTGGTCTTTGATCACTGGTCGATCCCGCTACTGGCAGACGAGCTATGTGCATTCTATCGTCAACCTGATGCCTCTGCACTGCCACCATTGGCCCACGCTTACATCGACTACGTTTATTGGGAGATGAATCAGCTGAGCCAGGAGGGACAGACGCTGGCCAACTATTGGCAGCAGCAGTTGGTGGGAACGGCAGATAGCCCCTTACCTGTTCTGGCGTTGCCAACGGATCATCCTCGGCCTGCGGTGTTGCATCTGCGTGGCGAAACCCACGAGTTTCAGTTAGACCAAGACCTTTCGCAGCAGCTTAGAGCACTGGCACGCGCAGAAGGCGTCACCCTCTATACCTTGCTTTTGGCCGCGTACCAGGTTTTGCTCTATCGTTACACGGGGCAAGAAAGGCTGCTGGTGGGGTCACCCACCTCGGCAAGCCGTGGTCAGGCTGGTTTCGCTGGTGTGGTTGGCTACTTCGTCAACCCAATTGTGCTGGCCGCAGATCTGGCTGGCGACCTCACTTTCCGCACGCTGCTGGATCAGACGCGCCAAACGGTGTTAGAGGGACTGGCCCACCAAGCCTATCCCTTTCCGCTGCTGGTCCAGCAACTGCAGCCCGCCCGCGATCCCAGTCGGTCACCGATATTTCAGACCCTCTTTGTGCATCAGAAGCTTCCCCGTCCCCAATCTGCGGACACAACCCAGAATGGCGCAGAGTTTGACCTGGAAGGGATCCCCATCCCCCGCATGGAAGGGCAGTTTGATCTGGTCCTGCTCATGGAAGAGACAGAAGAGGCGGATGCACCGCTGCTGGGTGCCTTCAAATACCACGCCGATCTCTTTGAGCCGCCCACCCTGGCGCGCTTGACGGCTCAATGGCAGACGCTGCTTGCTGGCATTGTAGCCGCACCAGAGACACCGCTCGCCCACCTGCCCCTCTTGCCAGATTCTGAGCAGAAGAAATTATTGCATGAATGGAACGCCACAGAACGCCCATTTCCGGCGCACCTGGGCATCCATCAACTTTTTGAAGCTCAGGCCCAACAGCAGCCAGAGGCCAAGGCAGTTGTTTTTGTAGAAGAGCAACTAGGCGCTACGCATATAAATGGGCATTCAGCAAGTGATGCGGGGTCACCTATTCTAGCCGACTTGACCTATCGGGAATTGAATGAACGGGCTAATCGACTGGCGCACTGCTTGCGTACGCTAGGCGTCGGGCCGGATGTGTTAGTGGGACTTTATGTGGAACGGTCACCAGAGATGGTCATTGGCTTGTTAGGCGTTATGAAAGCAGGAGGAGCCTATCTGCCCCTCGATCCAGCCTACCCGAGCGACCGGCTAGCTTTTATGCTGACCGATGCACAGGTCCAACTTGTATTGACCCAAACGCACCTTCGCCAGACCATAAGAACCCTAGCGCCAGATATCGAGACGCTTGTGCTAGACAATGATGAGCTGTTGGTATCTGCGATGGATAGCAAAGCCAATCTGGCAAATATGGCCATGCCTGATGGGCTTGCCTATGTGATCTACACCTCTGGGTCAACCGGCCAACCTAAGGGCGTCCAAATTGAACACCGCGGTCTGACCAATCTATCGACTGCCCAAATCCGGGCCTTTGGTGTCGAAGAGCAGAGCCGAGTGCTGCAATTTGCCTCATTCAACTTCGATGCGTCCATCTCCGAGATCGCCATGGCGCTCTGTGCTGGCGCTACACTCTATCTGGCAGAGCCAGGGCTGCTATTGCCGGGGCCACCTCTGAGCGCCTTATTGGAAGACCATGCAATCAGCCATGTGACTCTGACGCCCTCAACGCTGGCCATGCTTACACCTGGTGCATATCCGGCACTGCAGACGCTCATTGTGGCGGGCGAGGCTTGTCCGGGCCATCTGGTCCAGCAGTGGGGTCGCGGGCGGCGTTTTCTCAATGCATACGGTCCGTCGGAAAATACGGTTTGTGCCACCATCATGGACTGCACGGCTACGCTCGATGCCGATGGTTATTCCGGTGGTGATAGCACGCCACCCATTGGGCGGCCGATTGACAATGTACAGGTCTACATATTGGATCAGCATAAGCAGCCGGTCCCCATGGGTGCCTCTGGTGAACTCTATATTGGCGGTGTCGGTGTGGCGCGTGGCTACTTAAATCGGCCCGAATTGACGGCAGAACGGTTTATCGAGTGGCCAGTGGTCCATACAGAGTATGCTGACCAAGAGCAGAGGGACTCACTGGTTTCTACGCACCACCCACCACGCACTACGCACCGCCTCTACAAAACTGGCGATCTTGCTCGCTACCTGCTGGACGGAAATATCGAATTTCTGGGTCGGATTGACCATCAGGTCAAGGTGCGCGGTTATCGGGTTGAGTTGGAAGAGCTTGAGACCCATTTGCAGCGTCATCCAGGCGTTCAGGATGCGGTGGTTGTGGCACAAGGCGAAACGTCTGAGCGCCGGCTTCTCGCCTACTGGACGCCAACCCCCCAGCCGCGGGAATCATCGGCAGAGTTGCGACAATATATGGCCCAGATACTACCAGAGTACATGGTGCCAGCACAGTTTATAGAACTTGCCACCCTGCCCCTTACGCCTAGTGGCAAGGTGGATCGACAGGCGCTGCCAGCCCCAGAGGCTACAATCCAGGCACCAGAAGCATATGTGGCTCCTGCTACTGCGTTGGAAAAAGAACTGGCCGTCATTTGGGAAGCGGTCTTGCAGGTGCAGCCCATTGGCATTCGGGGCAACTTTTTTGAGGTAGGGGGTCATTCGCTCCTGGCGGTGCGATTGCTCAGTCAGATCGAAAAGAAGTTAGGTGAGCGTTTGTCCCTGGCTACTCTGTTACTACACCCCACCATTGAGCAGTTGGCCAAGCAGTTTGTGGTCAACGGTCTTTCGTCGGCGGAGACTGCTCAATTAAATGGTGTGGCTCCTGCAACCTTAACGCCACTTGTGCCGTTGCAGACAGCGGGCGTTCGGCCACCCTTCTTCTGCGCCCACCCCGTGGGCGGAAACGTTCTCTGCTACCGCGAACTGGTACAGGCATGGGGCAACGAGCAACCCTTTTATGGCTTGCAATCTACCCATCTTCATGCGGATTCAGCGTCATCGCCAGCCGCCATGCTGACCACCATCGAGGAGATGGCGGCCTACTATCGCCAGGCTGTGGCCACGGTGCAGCCCCAGGGTCCATACTATTTGGGTGGCTGGTCTATGGGTGGCGTGATTGCCTATGAGATGGCCCGTCAATGGGAACAGGAAGGCGAAACAGTCGCCCGTTTGGTGTTGATAGAGAGCTACGTACCAACAGATGCAGTTTCGCAAAAGCTCGTGAGCGTGGATCTAACAAACAGTCAGCCAGCAAATCGCAATGGGCATGGTGAAGGCTATCTTCAACACATTAATCTACCCTTTGCCTTCTTTAGTGATCTGGCCCGCCTTGGTGGACAAATATTGCCGTTACCAGCAGAGACAAAACAAGAATCAGCGGAGGAAGCAGAGTTGGGTTATTGGTTGACCCAAACCCAAAAATTGGGCGCAATATCGCCAGCACTCAAGCTCGACGACTTGGCCCAATTTTGGCAGGCATTTCGTACCAACTATCGAGCCTTGGCATCCTACAGGCCGCAGCCTTATTCTGGCTCTATGCTGCTTGTACGGGGCGACGTCTATCATTCGGATGATGATGCAGCCCTCAGTAGTTGGCAGGCCTTGGTAGGAGGCCGCGTAAAGCAGCGATGGTGCCCGGGCGATCATTATTCGCTGATTCAGGCACCCCAGGTGCAATCGCTCGCTGAATCTCTATGTCATTATTTTGCCGATATTTCACAAGAAGATCCCATCCGAAAGGTGGCTGTAGGTTCGGCTGATTAGTCGGGTGCATAGAGATCACCACAGAACTTTTCGGGCCAAATGTATCCCCACTATTAGTTGTGATTCTTGATGTAGTACCTAGTTCGACAACGTTAAATGAGATTACTCGAGTGAATACGCATTTCACTGTGACGCCATTTTTGATGTTTGAGCGGTCCAAATTGATGGTTGTTCGTTGTACGACTGCGTAGTAAAAATGCGCCAATTTAGCTCGAAATTCTCGTAGTATTTCTGACAGAATCGATTTGAGACGTTGTAATTTAACGTTGTCGAACTAGGCATCGATCATGCGTCTGCTTTTGCTCGAACGGCTGGCAATAGGACAGGCGCCGATTACCGCCCAACACCATGATTCTATTCATGCACAATCAGAATTGACAGAAACGGAATGACGTCCAGAACGACGGTAGCCTTAACCATTCTTCATTTTAGTGATGTGTACGAAATCGCACCGGTGAGCGGTGGGCGGTTGGGTGGATTGGCCCGTCTTGCCACATTACGGCGACAGTTAGCGGCAAAAAACCCTAACACCCTGGTCCTTTTTGCAGGTGATTTCTATACGCCCTCTGGTTTGGGGACAGCGATTGTGGATGGCAGCCCGCTTGATGGTCAGCAAACCGTGGCCATTTTTAATCAACTGGACATCGATTGCATGACCTTTGGCGACCATGAGTTTCACGTCCATAACGAAAGCGCCTTTTATGCTCGCCTTTCTGAAACCGCCTTTCCCGTGATTTCTAGCAATCTGTGTATGCTGGATGGGCAACCTTTTCCTGGCATTGCTGCCCATAAGATACTTACAGTCACTAACCAGCATGGCGCTGCCGTTCGGATTGGCGTCTTTGGCATTACGAAAAAAGTGGAGGAGAGCGTTGTTCCCATCATTCAGGTTGATCCGGTGACGGCTGCCGCTGAACAGGTGGATGCGTTGCGCACGCAGGTTGATCTTCTCATTGCGCTTACTCATCAACCCTTGGCCGCGGACATTGGACTGGCTCACGCCTATCCAGCCATCGATCTAATTTTGGGGGGCGATGACCATGAAGCGGTGGCTGTACCTTCAGAAGCGGGGATGGCCCCGATTTACAAGTCGGATGCCAACGCACGCACTGTCTACGTTCTCGATCTGGCTTATGATACGGCTTCCCAATCGTTCACAATTGACGCACGCCAGGAAGCCATTACCGACGCGTTAGTTGCTGATGATGCTATACAGGCAGAAGTAGAAAGGTGGACTGGGCTGGCATACGATGCTTTTCGGGACGGAGGAATTGAGCCGACGACTAAAATGGGTGAAGCCTCTGTCGATCTTAATGGGGTTGACAATGTCATACGCAACGGGCCTACGGCGCTGACCGATATGCTTCTCTCTGGCATGCGTGCTGCGCTGCCTACGGCACAAGTGGCCGTGATTGATGCAGGATTGATGCGGCTGGACGATTGTCTGCCAGCGGGTAGCCCCATTACGACATACGATCTTATTCGCCTCTTCCCCAAGAACTATCGGTTGGTTTTGGCCCGGCTCGGCGGTCACTTTCTGTGCGAGCTGTTGGATTTTGGGGCCGCTGCTATTGGAACTGGACACTTTATGCTGCTATCAAGGAATGTTCACTTTAGCGAAAAGGATGGTTGGTTGGTGGATAGTATCCCCATCAATGTAGAGCAATCCTATTTGATAGCTGCGCCAGATTGTTGGCTAATCGAAGGGGTTGACCTTATTGAAGAAACGATCACGCTACGCGAAGTTTTTGCTGGACAACTACAGCAAAACAAAAAGTGCGAAATGCTATTCCCGAACAACGTTGAAACGTAAAAGGGCACCAGAAAGACAAAAGCATGACAACCGACACGACATCACTTTCAGACGGACAGGCACTACCAATGAGCGATGCATTTCCCGTGGTGTGGCAAGATCCAGCAGATGAGAAGATGACCTGGTTTCAGGAATCGGCCCATTTCCCTGAAACCGTTTCCCCCCTGGATTTTTCAGTGCTGATCCAAGCCATGCGGCATGGCATCAATTATGCTGCAAAGGAGTATGAGCTGGGCTTCAGCGAGCATTACCGCCAGTTCAATACCTTTGTCTATCGTACTTTTGAGGTTCATCCACTGCCACCAGAAGAGATGGCCCGCCAAGAGGCGCGCTCGGATCGGACATTGGACGCAGCCATCAATGAATTGGGTAATCGCTGGGCAGAGCAATGGCTGCCCGAAATCAAATCATATTTGGCTGCCTGGCAGGCCTGTGACCTGGATGCGCTGACGCTTCCTGAACTGCTAACGCATTTTGAGGAGAGCCTGTCACGCCATCAGCGTCTCTGGGAGATCCATTTCCTGATCTTCTATCCCATGCTCCTTGCTCTACAGGCCTTCGATGAGTTATGTGCTGAACTGCTCCAGGATTCAGATCAATTTAGTGCCTATGATCTGCTGGCTGGCCCTAATCAAACAACCAAGGGTGATGTTACACTGTGGCAGTTGAGCCGTCAGGCATTGACGGTGCCGGCCATAGAGCAATGCCTAACACATTCATCGACTGCACAAGTGTACGCAGCGCTTGAGCAATCCCCTCCTGGACAGAATTTTTCTGAAGCATTGCAAACCTATTTGCAAACCTATGGATTGTGCAGCGACAAGACAAGCCTTGCTGCCCCCTATTGGATCGAAGAACCGATACCGATCTTCCAACGCTTGCGCACATATATGGCCCAGCCCGACCGTGATTTGCGTGCCGAGATGGTTGAAAAAGCCAGCAAGCGAGCGGCCAAATTGGTGACCGTGCGCGCTGCGCTGGCGGGCTACCCAGCCCCCGTGATCGCCGAGTTTGATCGGCTACAGACCGCGGCAGAAGTCGCCTATCGACTCTCTGAAGACCACCACTACTGGATCGACGGGCAGGGCAATTACTACATGCGGCAAAGGCTTCTCGCCGTAGGACGCAGACTGGTTGAATTAAAGATGATCGAAACGGTGGATGATGTTTTCTATCTCACCATAGACGAGATAAAATCTGCGGCTACGGCTGCTCCCACACAGGTCTACCAATCTATCGTTGCAGAGCAGCGAGCGCAGGAAGCGCGATTTACCAATAGTACCCCGCTTCCTTTAGTCGGTGCGCCACAAGAAGAAGAATACGATGATCCCTTCTCCAGATCGCTGGAGAAATTCTTTGGTGGCCCACCGCCCATGTCAACCGTAGAAGATGAATTGGCTGGCTATGCTGGATCACCAGGGATTGTCTCTGGCACGGCCAGAGTGGTACGTGCCTTGGCTGAGGCAGATGGTCTGCAACCAGGTGACATTCTGGTCACATCAACCACCACGCCTGCCTGGACGGCGCTCTTTGCCACCATTGCTGCGGTCGTTACGGATAGCGGTGGCGTTTTGAGTCACTGTGCTGTAGTAGCGCGTGAATATGGTCTTCCAGCCGTGGTGGGGGCGGGTATGGCCACCGCCGTCATTGTGGATGGGCAGCTGATTGAGGTGAATGGGCATACGGGCGTTGTGCGCTTTTTATGACGCACTGACAAACTTCTAAAGTACTGATCGTCTTGGTCATGAATTTGTAATTTTGTGTAGAAGATCATCTATTAACTAAAGCGCATTTAATGGCTCTGTAAACGATATAGAGAGCCGAATATCGTAAAGGAAGAGAAGAAATATGATAGGGTTAGCTCGGTTTGACATACCTGTACTTGATATGGAACGAGCGGTACATTTTTATAGCACCGTCTTTGATGTGGAAATCCCGATTCGAGATACGAGTGAATTTTATGGTGCAGGCGGTCAATATCTTCTCGGTATGCTAATTAAGCAAGATGGATTTATGGGTACCTTAAGTTATCATACAAGCAATTATTGGGAGACTACACATACAAAAGGCCCCGTTATATATCTTAGCGTTGGCAATGAGGATCTGACATTGGTTGTTGATCGAGTAGAGAAAGCTGGCGGAGAGATCTTAATACCGATCACTTTGTTTGAACCAACGAAGCGACATGGATACTGTACAGTCATAAAAGACAGTGAAGGCAATCGGATCGCCATCCAGTCTAGTACAAGCTCCACATGTGAATTTTATCCAGGTGAATCGAATCCCTGGGCATTCTCAAATTCAAATTCGTCGGTAGGCTCACAAGCGGACACTAAAGATAAATAATGCAGAAAGAGTGTAATATTCTATTCCACATTTAATTTTGAGTAAACTCTGATAGAATAATGTAAAGGAGACTGACAGATGCTGAGCGTAAGCGGGTTTCAGATCCCTGTTTTAGATATGGAACGAGCCGTTAAATTTTATAGTACAGTTTTTGACATAGAAATTTCAATTTGGGATAGACGCGCAGATTATGGTGGCATGCTCGGCATATTAGCAGATGAAAATGGTCTATTTGGCACCCTCTATAAGCACGAACGAGACGCCATCCCTAGCCAGGACTCTGGCCTCATTATCTATCTCAACACAGATGATCTGGATTTACAGATACTCTTGACGCGATGGGAGACGGCTGGCGGTAAGATTCGATTACCGGCTACTCAGATAGAGCGTACGGGGAAGAAAGGGTTTATTGCCTGGGTAGTGGACTGTGAAGGCAACAGCCTTGGCTTGCATTCTCAAAACACGTCAAAGATATCTGAGTATCCTGGTGGTAGATTTGCCACAAAAAGTGCTTGAAGTATTCATAATGAGGCAGTCAGACTTTCAGACAAGTAATACCGTTTGCCGAATCAACTACCATGTATGAATCCAGACCTGACAGGTTTCCAAAACCCGTCAGGCCTAATGCTAATCATGAAGCTTGACTGGGCAGTTGGTATAAAACCAGGGGGTAAACAAATATGGTAAGACTTACACGTTTTGATATTCCTGTGCTGGACCTTGAACGAGCCGTTGAATTTTATACTGACGTATTTGATCTGGATATTTCCATTCGAGATGTGCGGGCTGATTATGGTTCCATTATTGGGGTTATGGTCAAAGATGACGGTGTGCTGGGGACGATGAATGCTAACCTGCCACATCAGCCAAGCCAGAGCGAAGGCTGTATCATTTTCTTCAATGTCAATGATGAAGATCTTCAAATAACATTGGATAGGGTTGTTAAAGCCGGTGGACATATTCTTTTGCCGATTTGCAAGGTTGAGCCTACGGGAAAGCGTGGGTATGTGGCTTTGATTGTGGATACCGAAGGCAACCGCATTGGCCTACATTCACAAAACAGTTCCAACACAACCGTCTTCCCAGGAGACGATTTTACCTCGTACATCCATAAAAAAGAGAATGGAGTAGCCTCATGAGCAAGGCCATTCTTGTGGTTGGGGCTACAGGCAACACTGGGCGTTCCTTAGTGAAACAACTAGTGAAAAGGGGCGAAGAGGTTCTAGCGGCCACCCGTCAGCCAGAGAGCTATCCGGCACAGCTGCACGTAACACCTGTGTACTTCGACTATGCATGTCCGGAAACCTATGCTGCAGCGCTAGCAGGCGTGGACCGGGTCTTTGCGCTGGTTGATCCAGCTGATACGGGAGATCCCGTTTATGAACCGTTTCTGGCACGAGCCCAGGCCGCAGGCGTTGCCCACATGGTGATTACAACAACCATGCCGCTGTTGCGCAGCGATGGACAACTCCACACCTGGAAAGAGGCCGAGACACCTCTGCTGGACTCGGGGATTCCCTATACTATTTTGCGCCCTTGCTGGTTTATGCAGATGTTTACAGATGAGTATAATTTACCGAGCATACAGCAAAAACGTACAATATCTATACCAATTGGCGACGCACAGATCAGCTTCATCGACACGCAGGATATTGCCGCGGTGGCTGCGGTGACGCTGACTGAGCCTGGGCATACAAACAAAATCTACACGCTCACTGGCGGAGAGGCGATAGGGCTAACCGAAATCGCAGCGGCAATTTCAGAAGCAAGTGGATATACCGTGACCTATCAACCACTCTCGATGGAAGAGTGGGCAGAAAAGATGCAGGTTCGTTTAGGTTCATCTATCTTCAGAGTCTATTCCTATCTATATAAAACGGCATTACAGGGTGGGTTTGCTCGGGCTGAGCCAACCGTACAGAATCTGACTGGCGTCCCGCCTACCACTTTCGCAGAATTTGCTCATAAACAGGGCACAACCTGGCAGTGAAAAGCGATATGGTGAGGAGGTGAAAAGGTATGTTAGAACAACAGCCACATAGAAACGACAATCAAACACAGGAAGAGCAAGGATATTTAGGAAGAAACTCTCTTGCCTTTCAAGCGCTTCCTGTCGATCCACACATGGCATTTATGATACCGCAGATAGAGGATAGAGATGAGTGAAGAAAGTATTTTAGTTATTGGCGCTACGGGTACAATTGGCCAAGTAGTCGTACGACGTTTGGTTGAAAAAGAGAAGCAGGTCAAGGCCGCAACTCGTTTTCCAGAGCGCTATCCTGCCCAACCACAGGTGACCCCAGCCTACTTCGATTACACGAAGCAGGAGACCTACGCACCAGCTATGAAAAATGCAAGCAAGATATTTGCCTTAACTGGTACCGCGGGTATGGGGCTAACGCGTTCTTTTGAACCCTTTATTGAGCAAGCCAAGTTGAGTGGCATCAAACATATGGTCGTTTGTACGACTGTCCCAATGCTGCGACCCGATGGCAAAATGCACGTTTTAGATTCAGTTGAATGCCCTCTAATCGACTCGGGGATTCCCTATACGCTGCTGCGCATCGGCTGGTTGATGCAGTCTTTCTACGATACATTTTTCTTCTCTATGATCCAGGAGGACGGTGTAATTCGCCTGCCTGCAGAAGACGCTCGCATCGCTTTGATCGATGGGCGTGATATCGGCCGAACGGCCGCCGCTGTCCTCACAGAAGTAGGGCACCACAATAAGGCATATCCCATGATCGGCAACGAGTTATTAAGCCTTGCCGATGTCGCCGCTATTATTTCGCAAGTAAGTGGTCGTACTGTGAGATATGAGCACACGCCGCTCGAAGATAGAGGCCAAAACGTTGTTGATGTTGGTGGTGGAGTGGAACCGTATCCAATCGAGGAACTAAACTTGTTTTTTTCGACTGTACGCCTTGGTGGCTATGCTCACGTAGCTTCGACAGTCAAAGAGATCACAAAACGACCTCCTACGAAATTTGTTGATTTTGCCCATGAGCATGCATCCGTTTGGCGACAATGAAAGCATTGATAAAATCTTCAACTTGTAAATCAATACCGTCCCGCGCGCTGATCGGCGGAAAAGGGCAACAATTGGCCCAATTGACTCGACATGGCTTGCCCGTGCCCGCGTGGATTTGTCTATCCACTGCAGCCTTCAATCACGTCACGGTGCCACTTCTCGAGAAGAAGGTGGATAGCGAAGCCGATGCGTCTGCGCTGCGCCAAGAGATCGTAGATGCACTACTTCCCGCTGATCTGCAATCTGAGCTGGAAAGAGCCATCACTGAACTGCTACAAGATTCCGCTTCGGGGGCGATTAGCATACGCTCATCCGCTACACTAGAGGATGATCAGAGCGCCACCTATGCCGGGCAGTTTGACACCTTTCTGGGCGTGACCGATGTAGCGACGGCGCTGGACAAAACCAAGGCGTGCTGGGCATCGCTCTGGTCTGCTCATGCCCAGCACTATCACGCCCAGAAAGATGATCCAAATCAAGCGGCAATGGCCGTGATTCTGCAAACGTTTATTCCTGCCGACATGGCCGGGGTACTTTTCACGGCCAATCCTGTCACTCAGCAAACCGATGAGTGCGTGATTGAAGCCTCTTGGGGGCTGGGCGAGCCGCTGGTTAGCGGTGAGATCGTACCAGACCATTATGTATTGCAACTTGACCCTGAGACCGGAGCCGTGATTGAGGTTATAACTACGCAAATTGGCAGCAAGGCTGAAGGCTTGTTTTGGCAGGCCGACACCAAGCGATTGGAACGCAAACCCAATTTGCGCTATTTCCAACAGCGACCAGCGCTCCAACAGGAGCAGCTATTTCAATTGGCCTACCTAGGTCGAAACGTACAGAATTGTTTTGGCACGCCTCAAGATATAGAGTGGGCGATCTACCAAGGTGAACTCTATCTGTTGCAGGCGCGCCCTATTACAACTGTGGTGACAAGATAAGAGGTGGGTTTCATGGTCAACGAAGCTAAAATATAAGTGATTCCAAATAAGGTCATATGACCTTGTCAAGTCAAGAAGAGGGCGAAGTGGACTAAATAACCGAGTAAAAAGTCAAATTCGGCTCAAAGTGACGAATCAACTTAACATGCTCAAGGACTAAAGCCTTAGAGCGTCGAGAAATTCGAGGGATCTCGGAGATCTCAAAGTGTTGAACGAGTTTTCGTGTGGTTTCATAGTCCTTAATATAGATGTCAACGGCCTGCTGAGAATGGGTAAGTTCGTGAGCAATATCGGCGGGAGATGGGCCACGCAGATAGCGGCGGATCACCTCGGCTTTGTGTGTGACAGCGGGACCGGTATCATGAACAGTGGCTCGAATGGGAATGGTGGTCTGGTGTTCCTCTTCGTAGTCACGGATGAGTAGCGCAACCTGAGATTCAACGAGGCCACTCATCAAGCTAAGATCAAGACAGGTCATGACGCCACCCTGCTCGAATGTTTCGCGACACCAACGGACAAAGCGATGTTGGTTGAATGTGCGGCGAGCCATGCGTTTGCCGCACAGTTTCTGGTCATTGAGGAGAGCAACCTCCTCATCGGTAACGAGCCGAAGTTCAACCGGAATCAGTTCTCTGACATCAGGCGATTTGCCTGATGTGCCGTTTTGGATAGTAACGACCGGCCAAAGAACGGAGCGAGGCGAGAGTTTGTCACCATAGAGTTGGTCAATGAGGGTCAAAATGTCAGTGACGATAGCCCGAGCCACAACGGGACCTCGTTCGTAGCCATACTCATTCATGAATTTGTAAAAGAGTTGTTGCTCAATCGAACGCTTGGCCCAGCGACTTTCGGGGTTGCTTCGTGAAGTGCTCATTGGTTCAAGGCCCCCCTTTTTATGGTCATGGGTTGGTCCGTGGCGGGGTCAGCGTCTGATAAGAGTAAGTTAAGGCGGTCATTATTCACCTCGCATCCATCATAGAGTTGGAGGTACTCAGCAACGAGCCGCTCCGAAAGGCTGGTTGTTCGTCGGATTTCTGCCGCTGAAAAGCCTCGCTCAGTCAGGCGGATGATGCGCACAAAGTCCTGGCAATAGCGCTGAATCGCACGGATGGTGTGACGACGACGAAATTTGATTTCACTGAATGTATAGCCTGCCAAGTAATCGGCAACGATTTGGGCTTTATGGCTGACTCCTTTGCCAATGTCTTTGACTTGGCCTCGGGTTAGGACCGCATAGCCTTGAGCACGTAGCTCTTGTGCATCTCGCTTGATGGTCGCCAAGCTGGTACAAAGCAGACAGGCCAGATCTTCATGGCTCAACAGCCCGCCCTGTTCGTAGGCTTCTTCAGTCATTCTTAGAATTCTGGCTTGCCGCATGACTGACACGCCGATTTTCAAGGAGACTAGGTCGTCCAGCGTGTGAAGGGTTAACTTCACTGGGATTCGTTCACACTCTTCCAGCCGCCGTCCCGCCGGACACAGGGTACTGATTGCCAAATACGTCAGTTGGCATGTGTCATTCCGCAACTGGTAGTAGCTTTCGAAGTGGCTCCGTACCTGTTCAAATAAGGTTCGGGCTACCAGTGGTGCCATATTGAAATCGCTTTGTATCCGTTCGATTATGGCTTCGCTCGGTTGTTTGACCGCTAGACGGTCTAGTGATGCTTGGTTCATTTTTTTCTCCAGGTTGGTTTGTACCGCATTCTAGCACCTGAAGGTCATATGACCTTATTATAAGAAAATGATTTTCCTGATCAAATCTGCTCAAGCAGTCCATTTCTACGTTCTATTGTTTAAGTGCACAGATAGTGCGAAAAAAGAGAGATAATGTGATGAATATCGACAGCACCCTGGATGCCTGGCGAGAGGCAATCGGTGCCGAACATGTCATAATTGATGCGGTCCCCAGAGAGCAAGCCCAGACCGCCACCTTTGTCACCACCCAAGGTGTGCCAGCCATTCTCCGGCCCAGCACACACGCCGAAGTGCAGGCGTGTGTGCTGGTGGCCAACCAGCATAAAACCCCCCTCTATCCAATTAGCCGGGGCAAAAACTGGGGCTACGGCTCTAGCGTTCCCGTGCAGGACGGCTGCGTGCTGCTCGATCTAAGCCGCATGAATCGTATTGTGGACTTTAATGAGGATATGGCCTATGTAACGGTGGAACCGGGCGTTACCCAGCAGCAACTGTTTGACTTTTTGGAAGAGCAGGGTTCAACTCTATTTTTGGGTATGACCGGTGCGCCCCCCGATTCGAGCCTCATCGGCAACACCTTGGAGCGCGGGGTAGGCAAAGGCCCCTATGGCGAACGCTTTGCCCACGCCTGTGGGCTGGAGGTTGTGCTGCCGACCGGTGAATCCGTCCAAACCGGGTTTGGCCGCTTTGCCAACGCCAAGGCGACGCCTCTCCACCGTTGGGGCGTGGGGCCAGTGCTAGATGGTCTCTTCAGCCAATCGAATCTGGGCATCGTCACCCAGATGACCTTCTGGCTTCTGCCAAAGCCAGCCTATTTCCAGGTCTTTGCCTATGAAATTGAAGATGAGCGCAAATTGGGTCCACTAGCCGATGCACTGCGTACGCTAATGCTGCAAGGATTGATCCAAACCACCTTTACCATCAACAATGATTACCGTGTGCTCTCTTATGTGCAACAATACCCCTGGTCCGAGACCGAGGGCGAAACGCCGCTTTCACAATCGGTGCGCACCAAACTACGTAAAGCGTGGGATATCGGACTATGGTCTGGCGAAGGCGCAACCTATGCTGCCAGTAAAGAACAGGCTCAAAGCGTGCGCAAACTGATCACCCAAGCATTGAAGCCTATCGTCGATATGTTGCTCTTCTTTGATGATGAGATGGCAACGCTGTCCAAAGCTGAACTGGCACAACAGATACCTGATGCCGATGTTGATGATATCCTCACTTGGTACAATCATCATCCGCAGCGGGGCATGCCAACCCACGCCGCCATTCCCATGACCTATTGGCGCAAACCAGAACCGCTACCTGAGCAGCTCGAGCCAAATCGTGATCGCTGTGGCTTTATCTGGCTGGCACCGACCGTTCCCTTTACTGGGCAAGAAATTTGCAACGCCATCGCTCTAATCGAGGATACATTTGTAGCTTATCATTATGAACCAAACTTGGCCTTGCAGTGTATCAGCCCGCGCAGCATCTACATCACCATTGCTATCATCTATGATCGCACGCTGGCCGGTGAAGATGAACGGGCGTCAGCCTGCGCTGATGAATTGCTCGAACGTCTATTGCACGCTGGCTACATGCCCTATCGCCTGGGTAGTCAGTCGATGGCAAAGCTACCGCCGGTTCAAGACGATTCTGCTACTTTGCTACGCACGCTAAAACAGACCCTGGATCCAAATAATATTCTGGCACCGGGACGGTATGAGTGGCAGTAGCTAAACTTGAGGCGTTCATCTTCCTAAGGTGAGCGTTCGGGCTTTTTCACTCTCTGGCAAACTTGCATTGCGTACTTTGGCGGTAGATAAACCTATCTGAAGTGTAAGAAAGGAATAAACATACATGGCTCAATTAGTTGAACAAAGCCCCTCTGAGGCGCCAGTTGTGATTGTTGGTTGTGGAATTGCTGGGGCCGTATTGGCCAAATCGCTTACGAAAGCTGGCGTACAGTGTACAATAATAGAAAAAGAGATAGAGGTGCCAGAAAGATTCCGTGGTGAGATTCTTCAGGCATATGGCGTGGCGATGTTAAACATGCTAGGCATTGCAGAGCCAATTTACCAAGAGAATTCATCGATAGTGCGTAAATTCCAATTTATTGCTAGAGACGAACATGGTTTACAAGAGTCAATATTTGATACCGATGAAAGCGACGACTATTTTGGTCACTGCCTGACATGTCGTCACCAGGATCTGTACATGAAAGTGCGCAAGCTGATTAGGGAAGATCCGGATGTGACATTCCTTGAAGGTTGGCAGTTTGACAATTTGCGTAAGACTGATGATGGTCAGTGGATGGTTGAAACACATTCACTGAATGAAAACGCCGGAAGCATCAAAACACCTGTGGTTGTCGGCGCAGATGGGGCCAAATCTCGGCTGCATCGCTTGCTGCCATTCGAAACAGTCTCCATGCCACCAGAAACCTTCTTGATCGGTGCCATATTTGAATCGCCAGATTTTCAGAACGATACATTTCTCTTTCTTTCCGAAGAGGATTGGCTCTTATATATCTTCCCGGTGGGAGATTCCTGCGCTCGCATTGCTTTTCAGGCGCGCCACACGACGATTCGGGAATACCGGAAGAAGAGTGAGGCAGAATTAACGGCCCTTCTCACAGAAATAACCGGACGCTACGGCATTAAGATGCGCAATAGCCGCATCGTCGAATCAGTTCAAATCATGCCCATCTATCGAATCAGAAATCAGTTCTCCGCAATTGATCGCGTCCACCTAATCGGTGACGCACTTGGCACGGTCAATCCGATAACCGGGCATGGCATGACCATTGCTTGTCATGATGCGCTCCAACTCTCGACATATCTACGTCAGGAAGTTTTTGCGCAAGGAGCGAATGGGCGCGGCACCACTGTGGCGAATCGTCATAAATTAAGAGCGGAAGGATATCGTAGGCTGATTGAGCAATATTCCGACAACATGGTCTCTGGATTCTTGGGCAACTCAGAATCATCTCCATTGCAGCGTGAGGCCTTGATGTACTCTGTTGGATTGCCCCTTGAGCCTGCTCGAATCAAGGAGAATCCTTTCGTCACAGAAGTTGTTGATCTAGACGCAGCAATTGGCGCAAGTGTTTCCGATTCTTTGGCTCAATTGTGCATGTAAGCAAAATGCTGTATTGCAATATTCTAATAGATGAGGTCATTAGATGCTTTGGAAAACACTTTCTACTACCAGCGAGTCAGTAATTCATCGACTAAACGTGGCTGTGAGAGGCCAGCGACCGACATTCATCAAAACCTTTGTCAAGAAAGGTGATACCACTGATGCCCGTTTGAAAGAAAAGAATAGCTTTCCAACTAACCATAAAAATACTAATTCATTGACCAGCCACTTGGCTGGTTTCTACGGCTTGTTCGAACAAGTGAACCCGCTGCACAGCCACGGTGGTGATATTCGGATGGAAGTCACTCAAAGTCTCACGACCAGATTGACAGTGTTGGATAATCGCTGGCAGCAATTTGTTGTGGCACACATTGATCCACTCTTTGGCAAAAAACGCGTTCAACAGATACAGCTGCTCAATGAACAGAATGACGATGATGAAGACAATCAAACAATCGGAATTCCGCCTGAAGAAAAAACCCTCAATCGCAACTTGGCGCTGGCTGTCGGCGCGTTAGGAACGGCTGTTTTGGGGTCGTTCGTTTTCTCACCGCTTCTTTTCGTCAGTGCCGGTGCCGTTATCTATCTTTCCATCCCGATCTTCCAACATGCCTATTTCTCTTTAGTTCATGAACGCAGCGTCCGTGCAACGGTAATTATCTCCTTTTATATTGCTGGCGCGCTTCTAAGCGGTCTCTTTATTGCCATTAGTGTGGCCGAAATCATCTTCTACTTGAGTGAAAAGCTGGTGCTCATTACCCATGATCGCTCACGACAGAAGCTGGTGAGTGTATTCGGGCAACAGCCGCGTACAGTCTGGGCTTTGGTAGATAGTGTAGAGGTAGAAGTCCCTTTTGATACGTTGGAACCTGGGATGCTCTTTGTCGTACAGGCAGGACAAATGGTAGCAGCTGATGGCGTCATTCAAGAAGGGTTTGCTTCAGTTGAGCAGCACATGTTGACGGGTGAAGCGCAGCCAATAGAGAAAGGGGTAGGCGATCCAGTTTACGCTGCGACAGTTGTATTGACGGGCCGTCTTGTCGTACAGGTGGACAAGGCTGGAGAGGAGACCCTAGCGGCCCAAATTGGTGACATTCTCAACCATACAGCTAGCTATCAGCAGCAACTAGAGGACAAAGGGCTTCAGCTAGCCGATCAGTCAACATTACCTTTACTCCTCCTTAGCAGTGTGGCGCTACGTACTGTGGGCTCGGCCGGTGCCGTTGCCATATTGGGCAGCAACATTGGTTTTAACCTCAAAATTGCGTCGCCTATTGCCATGCTCAATTTCCTCAACATTGCGTCGAAAAGCGGTGTTCTGGTCAAAGATGGGCGATCGCTGGAATTGTTAAGTGCTGTAGACACTGTTGTCTTTGATAAGACCGGCACCCTAACCCTGGAACAACCACATGTAGCTGCACTATTTCCCGTTGGCGGCATCACCGAGGATGAGTTGCTAATCTATGCCGCGGCGGCTGAACATCGCCAAACCCACCCTATTGCTCTGGCAATTATGTCAGCGGCAGAAGAGCGCAATTTAGCACTGCCTACCATCGCCGATGCCCACTATGAAGTTGGGTATGGCATTCAAGTGACAGTAAATGGACACCTGATTCGTGTTGGCAGCGAACGTTTTATGAACCAAGAAGAAATCCCCATACCGCAGGAGATTCAAACATTACAGGCGCAGTCCCATGTAGAGGGGCATTCGCTGGTGATGGTGGCTATCGACGATCAGCTGGCTGGTGCGATTGAGTTACAGCCGACGATTCGCCCCGAAGCACAACAGGTAATCGAGCAGTTACGGAAACACAATCTGGAGTTGGTGATTATCTCTGGTGATCAGGAAGAACCGACACGCAAACTGGCCCAAACTTTAGGCATTGAGCGCTATTTTGCCAATACACTGCCGGAACACAAGGCAACCATGGTTGAGCAACTGCAAGCCGAAGGCAGAACGGTCTGCTTTGTTGGTGATGGCATTAACGATGCCATTGCCCTAAAAAAAGCCAATGTTTCGATTTCCCTGCGCGGCGCAACAACCATTGCCACCGACACGGCTCAGATTGTGTTGATGGATCAAAGCCTACATCAATTGGTCGCCTTATTTGAATTGGGAAACGAATATTCACAGAATATGCAAAAGGGTTTTGTGGCTGCTATTGCACCAGGCATGCTCTTAATTGGCGGTGTGTTTGTGCTGCACTTCGGTATCTATGCCGCGATCGTATTTGAAATCGTGGGTTTGCTCTCAAGCCTGAGCGTTGCTATGCTACCGCTTCTCGAGCATCGTGAGGAAAGATAAAATTGAGAGAGTGTTCAAAATCTAAATGCAGGAGACTTCCTTAAGCTAGGCAATATCACAATCCAATATGGCTTCAAGGTTATCGGTAATTTTTTCCGCACTCCAATCCCACCAAGAAATCTCTATCAAATCTCTAAGAGATCAAGTATTTAATCTCTTTTTTTGTTGCCTCATAAAACCCATACGCAACATTCACCATAACAGGTAGTCTCACAGATATATCCTTCCATGTCCCCGCCTCACCAAAGCGGAGATATTAGGACACAGCCCTTGGAGGGCGGTAACACACAAAGCGCCGTTCTGTGACCCTTTTGAAAACGGCGCTTCTCATAAATTTCACGAACCAAGGCCGTTGCATCAATAATTCCCTTGTTATAACCCTGCCAATTGCGGTTTCACGCGGAATCACGTTATCCGACTCATTCACGCACGCTGGTTCAACAAGGCTATTTTTCACTTATCAAGAGTGCGAAAGAGATTCATTTCTATAGAAACCACAGATGCCCAGCCTAGGCTGGGCATCTGTGATATAATGGATTGTACGCTGATAATCGTTATCGGTTATCTTCTAAGGTGTGTTGGAACCGGAATTGTCTCCAGAGATAGGCCGTCCAAACCAGTATCTGAAGAAATGCCGATAGTTCTGACACACCGTCCCATCGCCAACAGGTAGCGGCATCAGCTATTATCAAACATATTTCCACACGACTTCACCTCCTTTTAAATGGGATAAAAAACGAGCATTATTGCCCGGATAT
>JBCCFC010000019.1:0-24617 GCA_039029935.1 Chloroflexota bacterium | reverse complement strand
TTTACATTTCGACATTATCAACAACAAGATTTGGCTACAACATAATGGGACAGAGATGCAATTGGCAAGCGAATTGGTAGAAATGGGTGTGCCCAAACAAGATATTGTCCTTGGATTCCATTCGCCTTTCAGACGTCAGTTTAGCGGGTACGCTGTTGAGTAAAACAAAACGTATCGGTGTCTTCGGCGGCACATTCGACCCCATCCACGTCGGCCATCTCATCCTTGCCGAGGAAGCGTGCCACCAACTCGACCTCGATCACATCCTCGTCATGCCTACGGCGGACCCATCGCACAAGCAGGATCGCCAAATCGCGCCAGTCAAACACCGCATAGCGATGGTTGAACTGGCAATTGCTGACAACCCCAAATTTGTATTGAGCCGGCTTGATGTGGACCGTCCGGGTCCACACCAAACAGCCGATACCATTCGTCTGTTACAGGGCTTATTGGGTGAGGATACACAAATCTTTTTCCTCATGGGGTTGGACAACTTGCGTGATTTGTTGACATGGGGAGAGGCGGCGTGGCTGGTACATAACTGTACACTAGTGGCTTTTAAGCGTCATGATATTATCGTCGATTGGAGCCACCTAGAGAAGGCTATCCCTGATATACGCGAACATGTCGTGGTACTCAATATGCCAGCACTGGAGATATCTAGTAGTGACCTGCGGATGCGTATCCAAACTGGACAACCCATTCAGTATCAGGTTCCAAGTACAGTCCAAAGATATATCCATTTAAATGCGCTGTATGAATAATATGGGATTTTCAGCAGGGTCAAGATATAAAAGAAAAAGAGGGTGGGATTTTCAAAAGAATCCTATCCTCTTTTTTTTATATTGACAACTTCATCAAACTATGGGCAATAGGCCATATACAACCCCATCCCACTGTTGTCAAAGGTGCTGATGCTGTTGGCAAAGCCGACAAAGGCAATCGTTGTGCCATCACCGCTGATCGTTGGCTGTTCATTATAGGCGGTGGTGTTGGAGAGCAATGTGTTGGAATTGTTGGCCTTGTTATAAAGATAGATGTTGTGTTGCTGGTTTGTCGGGTCCATGCGCACATAGACCACACGGCTTCCTTCATCGCTGATGGACGGCGACAGGTTGTATCC
Organism: Chloroflexota bacterium; assembly: GCA_039029935.1. Lineage (GTDB taxonomy): Bacteria > Chloroflexota > Anaerolineae > Caldilineales > Caldilineaceae. The sequence goes on along the minus strand of JBCCFC010000019.1, from coordinate 23,494 downwards.
CCCTGTACTGATTTGGCGATAGAGGCTTTCCTGTTCGTCATAGAACCACACTTCGGATGTACCTGCTGCTGGTTGGCTCACTGTGTAGGCGATGCGGCTTCCATCTTGGTTGAGTTGGGGTTGGCTTTGATGACCTGTGGTTGGTTCCTCGACGTTGATGATGGTCGCAGGGATTGTCGATGTGTCTACAATTCTGATGCGTGAGCCAATCTCTCCTTGGTCAGCTAGGTCTGGGTCATAGACATAGGCGACATGTGTACCATCGCCGCTGATGTCGGGTTGCCCTACAAACTCGGTCAACGATGTATTGCTCAACATGGTGGTTGCCAGCGTACCACTGTTGGCAAAATCGCCTTCCACCAGAAAGACTTCGGTGCTACCATCCAAGTTAGGAAAGCTAAAGGTGTTGATATCAAAGTGCAGAATATTGTTGGCAAGATAAACCGCGCGTGAGCCATCCGTGTTGAAGACTGGGTTCATCGCTGTGCCAACCCGTGGAAAGCCCATGTTGGTGACAAGCGACATGGAGATGGCATTGCTGTTTTGAAGGTTGGCAATAAAGAGTTCATATTGCCCATTTTCACGCTCCAGCACGGTCTCATCATCGGTTGGGTCATCGTCTGACGCAAACAGAACGTACACTCCATCGCCACTGATAGCTGGTGATAGGCTCATCCCACGAAATAGGTCCCCATCGGTGTCGGTCAGTTGAACGGTGGTGGCGGATGGGTTGATGGTTGCACTCTCTAGGTTGGTGATGTCGCTGTAGAAAATTTCAATGTTGCCATCTCCGTTGCTCCCTGCCACCCAATCTTGGCTGGATTCAAAGGTGACACGCCGACCTGTCGTGTTGAGTCTTGGGCTTCCAATAATGCCTTGTGATGTGGTTAGAATTGGTTGTGGTGAGCGTGGGCAGAATGTTTGGGCATAAACAACAGATGGGGTTTCGATTGCAAATGCCGTAAACAACCCAGCACATATACTGATGAGGATCAGGAAAACTCTTGCAGCAGCATGAATATAGCCGATTGATGGACTAAGTTGACGATTCATTAAAGCTCGTTTGCATAACCTCATGGACAAAATAGATCGCGGCAGGCGACTCTTTGTGTTGCTGTCAACGTGTCGAGATCACATGCTTCGCATGGTACACCTGCATGGATATTAGTGCGGACACGGAACTGTTTTTTTAATTTTTTCATTGACGCCGAAGGCTTCTTATGTTGTTTTTTCATTTTTAACTCCTTTTTTTTAAGATGATTATTAAATACAATTCAAATTGCACAAAAATAGAACAGACAACACTTATGCCAACACACAACTGCTATCTGTTCTATAAATGTGCCTGATTCTAATGGTTTGTATCGTTGAGTGATAACCTATCTGGGTTGCTTCCCCTAATCACACAAGGCATTAGAACTAAGTATGTTTCAAATTATGCGCATAGATGAGCATTTGAAACCTTACACGCTATATCATTTGAGCTACAAGGACAACTACCCGCTCGCAGAGATGTCCGCACACGAATATTTTTAACATTCTTTTTGCTCTGATTCTTCACTCGTTTTTTAGTCATTCTATTACTCCTTAACAATAGTTATATTACGATGACGTAATGTTCAAAAATGCAAATAGATACTATCAAGAGTAGCTCTATAAGATTATCTTACATTCATAGCCATCCCTTGACAGTAAGATGTATAGCAAGCTGTACAATGAGATGGTTTAGTATATCTCATCGTACAGATTCATCACAAACAAATCCGACCTCCCGAAGGTGTCTACAAACTAGCTGGGGTGCCCTGATATTTCCTTGGACACCTTCGGGAGGTCTTTCCCCACAAAAGTTCAAATAGCCTTTTTAGTTAAGATAGCAGGAAGGTGTAAAATAACTGTAAAAACTGGGTAAAGATTCTGTAAAAACACCTTCTCCGTTGGGGTCTGATAAACGTGCATCAGCAAAATAACGACCAAATACGGTCACATAGTAACTGTACCCACAGTGACCATCGCTATCAAAGTATGTATTTTGCTCCGGTGGCAGTATGGCAATTGCCTCATAATCGGGTGTACTCTCTTGAGGACTTCGATAAATCTTATATCCTTCCACTTTTAGGTAGGTATCGGAGGCTGATTTTGCTGTGTCTGGACTCGGTACGGGATGTGCGTTATCCCAAATGAGCGTTGTGCCATCTGCATTGGTTACGCCAGCTACATCTTTCACCTGTTGTATCAGCGCAAGCGATTGTTTTGCCGTGTGATCAGGTGTTGCCACGCCAGCATGAAGATTGACACCGTCAGTTGAGCGATTATCTCTGTGTACTTGTACGTCATCACCACTTGCGTCAACGGCATCAGAAACACCACTTGTGTCACCCTCTGCATCAATAGAGGTCAAAACAGTAGGTAAAAATACACGTTCTGGAATGCCGTCATCAACAATTAATAGCGTTGATATCGCGTTTTTACGCGGCTGCGGCCATGTCTGGGGGCATGCTTCACCCGATACAGACAGTTCAACATTATATATACCATCTGATAACGTCATCGGGATAATCTGTGAGTTAAATGTCCACGATTGGACCGGATCAATTCGTTGAATCGTCCATTGGAATGTAAGTGTCCCCGACCCGTCCTGCACACCGCCAATCAGTTGCAGCGAATTCTCAGATTCAATGCCCACATGGGTAATCAATTGGTCGATGATGTAGTTGCGCTGATCCGTTGCTGACAATGCAAAGAACGTAGGCAATAACTCTGCTAGGGTTGCAACCGGGATAAATTGTTGGTTTTGACGGACGATAATCTTTGGAGATTCAGGCCAAATACACGTTGTGCCACGAACACGGAACGGTGGACTAACACCACGCGTCAGAATACGGTGGGCAATGCCACTGGGGTTGGTATGGATTGCTGTCACACGGAATCTGGCTTCATCACTGATGGCTTGGTCGGTCACGGCATTCCAGTGGAAGACGCCTTCTATGCCCAATCGAGACGTTTGTGTCATTGTGTTGCTGGTCCCGCCTACGGGGGTCGCTGTTTGCCATGTGCTACCATTGTCCAACGAATAGTCAAACAACGTTCTGATCACATGATCACCCACTGCATTTGGCTCCGTGTCATTGCGAATCCCGTCTGGGTCAAAGAGCAGATAGCGTATGGTGACGGTTGGGTGACGAGGCCCCGAAAGAATTTCAGCAGAGGATCGATCATAAGCATTGGATAGATTGCCTGGACGGTCCACAGAAACATAGGTCGGTTGGTTACGCAATGGCATTTCTTCTAAGAAATCTAGGGTTAAATGCGATGGAACAATATAATTATTATGATAGATACCATTGGCGGCATCGCCATCTTGGCTGACCGCAAGGTCTAGATCGCCATCTTCATCGGCATCACCCCATGCCAAATCGGTTGTCTGCAAGACTTCGCTAGATGTCCATAGGGATGTCAGATCACCCTCAGTATTTAGATAGACTTGATCAGGGGCATCATAGTTCCCAACAGCCAGATCAAGATCACCATCATTATCAATGTCCCCCCAGGCCACGCTCGTGGTTGAATAGGTTGCACTCGCCTCCCATTCAAGCTGATCTGCACTCACGTCATAGATTTGAATAGGGGAACCACTGTTGCCCAGCGTCAGTTCTTGTGTGCCATCGCTATCATAATCGGCCCAAGCAAGACTCAACGTGGTTGGTGTAAATGAAGATGTCCACGCAATTTCAAATGTATTGTAGCCCTGATTTTGATAGACACGTACAGGCCGCTCTTTAAAACCAACCGCAAAATCTAACAATTCATCGTTATTAAAATCACCCCAGGCCAGCCCACGTAGATTATCGACATCCTTGGTTCGCCATACGTCAAATGGGTCTGTGCAATTCAAGCGAAAAGCGGTTAAATCTGCAGCACAGGCGTCGGCAAAGAAATTTGGATAGAGCGCAATGGCCGCATCCCCCTCTAGGGGACCATCCGCACCGATAAGCATATCTATATCCGCGTCACCGTACACATCACCGAGCACCAACGCAACATGTCCACTGCTCTCAATGTCGAGGTCAAGACCGATCAGTGCTTTCCAATCTGACTCCGCAATGTCATCATCATAATAAATATTGCCTTGCGTGGTATCCCCGACAACAACATCAAGTCGATTATCCAGATTCCAGTCAGCAAAGGCAACCTCATGGGGGCCAAAACCCGCAGAGCCGCTATACAGCCGATCTGCAAAAAAATCGCCATCCTGATTTTCATAGAGCTTGCTGCCGACAGCCGCTGCCCCACCAGTCACATCACCTGCGCCAAAGAGCAGATCCAAGTCGCCATCGTTATCGACATCACCCCAAGCCACGCTGCTGGCGGGTGTTGTTGATTGTCCAGGGAAATGCTCCAGCGGGTCCATATGATCGGAGAGATAGGAATAATAGTTGGGGAGCATGGAGCTTTGGCGGAATTGGTCGATTAACCCTAGATCAAGACGACCATTATTGCTTTGGTCGATGCCAAAGATATCAACAATTTGATAGTGAACGCTATCAGACGTTGTAAAAAAGCGGGTAAAGACATCGGTGACACCGATTTGGGTCGTGTGTAGATTATCGTGTTGTGTGTAGCCCATTGGTCTGCCGTCACCAACCAATATATCCAGCCGTCCATCGCCATTGAGATCGCCCCATTCAAGCGCACGCGGTGTCATCATGGCATCGGTATGAATGATGACGGGGGGCGCAAAGCTTAAGCCGTTTTGGTTGGTGTAGATATGAACTTCCCGTTGGCGAGGATAGGCTGCGGCGAGATCAAAAAAACCATCGCGGTTGTAATCGCCCCAGGAAAGGTCAAATGGTGGGAATGGTGTCAAGCGGTTAATCGTTGCCAAGGAGTTGAGCGTGGCATCGGGAACAAGCAGTACATCGGGCGTGGTCTCAGTCGTATTATCTGTGCCGTCACTTTGAATGCCACGGTTGCGCAGAAAACGCAGCTTGTTGGGCCATAACCCCAAGGCCACATCAATATCACCATCATTATCCAAATCGCCTGCACTCAATGCGGTTGCGGGGATGCGGCTGAGACAGGTGCCAGGAGTGGTAAAGTTACCCGCCTGATTATTAAGGAGGAGACGAACACCACAGGTTGCGTTGATATTTTCGGTGCTGACGATCAGGTCTTGATAGCTATCCAGATTGAAATCAGCCACTTCAACCTTGGCAATCAATTCGGTTGTGGTAAAGGCAGCGGTCTGTTGAAAGCGATTGTTGATCAGGTTCGAGTTGGGCAGATATTGGTAGATATAATTCTCGCTGATCTGGCTGGTTTCGCCATCTTGGTTTTCCTGTTGAAAAAGTCCCCCCATGCCAATCAATTCCACTTGGTCATCATTATCAATATCGACCCAGCGTACCTGTGTGACGGCACGGGCATTGCGCCAAAAGAGGACAAACTGTGTACCCAAATTGCGGTAGACAACAGTGTCATCCACAATGCCCAAGGCTATATCCAAATCGCCATCACTATCGAAATCAGACCAGTGCGCACTCCGTGCCTCGGTATGTTCTTCTGAGAACCAGATGGCGTTGTTCGATATCTGCGAATCACTATCTGCACTGGGCAAGGCACTGACCTTGAGCGTTGGTCCTGACGTTTGGCCGTTAAAGACAACGTTGTTGATCTGATAGCTGTAGAAAAGTTGGTTGGACAGCGTCGTCAGTCCTGTGCCCGCCGCCACCCGTGCGCTCAAGGTCTGTGTTGTACTGCCACCACCAGCAACGGTTGCGATATCCCACGAAACCTCCTGTGTCACCGTCTCATTTTCGGCGCGGCTACACCCGCCACAGCTAATCTCGGTGAATGCACCGACAGGGAACACATCCACCATAACGATGCTTGTGATTGCTTGCTCGCCCCCATTGGTCAGCGTCAGTTCATAGGAAATGCGATCACCAACATTGACGCTGTCATTGCTGGTCAACACATTGCCATTGGCATCCTGTACAATAATAGCCGCCGTGATGCCATCCTGTGTAATTTCAGTGATATTTGCAGAGAAAGAACGCGCCTGCACAGGTTGTGTCATTGTTGGCGAGAAATTCGGTGATCCAATTGTCAGCAGGATTAGGGCAATCCATACCAGAATTCGTTTATCCATCAGCATAAAGTTTAAATCATCAATATGGGTTTGAACTATCAAACCGCTACAAGTTACATCCACACACTATTACACCCCAACACCATCACACCCACACACCATCACACCTCAACACCATCACACCCACACACTAATTACACGGCGATGTGAACCAACTCTCCTGACTAGGCTGGCTTTCCTTAATCTGGTTTTCTTCAATCGCTTCGGTAATGTCCAGATAGACGGCTGTGACGTAATAGACCAAACCACAGCTTGGGGTCAGCGGATCGGTAAAGCTGCGTGTTGTATTGGCCAGCCCTGTGTTTTCATTGGCAACAACTTCAAAGTCAAAGGTCGTGGTCGGAGCACGATAGACACGGAAACCAATGATCTGCTCTTCCTGGGCGTATTCCCACCGTACAGTAGGCGGTGTAGCGGCATCCGTATAGATACCCGCAATCAGTGTTGGGGCATCAGGCGGGTCAAGTGCGGGGACCTCCAGACGCAGCGTTGCTGTGTCATAGATTGTGCCTAGCTGAACCGCGCTCAGGGTGAACAGCCCCCCTGTATTGATCGTCAGGACCAATTCATCCTGTGTACCAAAATCACCATAGCCATCCAAGGTCACACTCTCCGCATTGGCAACTGTCCACGTTAACCGCACCTGTGAGCCAGCAACCACCTGATAGGTCGCAACATTATCCGTAGACTGAATCGCAAGGACGGTATCTGCCGCTTGCGTTGTTGAGCCGTTCTCGGCGCGGAAGAAGGTGATCACGGGTCTGTCCAAAACCGTCACCAAAATCGAATTACTGGTTTCCACACCAGAATTGTTGGCAATGAGCGTAATTTCTTGCGCCCCTGCTTGGCTCAATGTAACCGATTGTTGACCGCTGGCATCGGACGAGGTGACGCCAAAGGGTGTAATCGTGAGGCCACCAAAGTCGGATACTTCCCAGCTAAGAATGACACTTTCGCCTGCGACAATCGTTTCTTGGTCCGAGGCAAAGGTTGCAATGACGGGGGCAGGGATCGGTGTGGGTGGCTCTGGTGTGGGTGGCTCTGTCACGTTGAGGTCCAAAGTTTGGCTGACAAGCACGTTGTCGCTATTATCTTTGATGACAATTTGGTATGTTTCTACATCTCCTTCTGGCAAGGTTGAAACGGGCAAGGTTCCCTCCTTGGTCAAATTGCTGAATGTGCCTAAGCTACTACTTTTAATCTCAATGCTGGGTGCAAACCCTGAAACCAACCAAATAATCTGCAGATCATCCGCTGCCACACTCCCACGCTCAACGGGGTTGTCTGAAAAGCGGAAATCTTGGATGACAACCGGAATCGGTGTCTCTGTTGGTGTTGGTGATGGCGTCAAGGATGGCGTTGGTGTTGGTGTTTCTGTCGGAATCCCTGTCTGTGTCGGCGTCGGTGTCACAATCGAGATGACTCGCGTTGCACGTATCTCACTGGTACGAATGCCATCACCAGCCGAGGCGATAATGATGAATGTCTCTTGTGATTGGCCTTCCTCTACCATCACCTCATCGCTACCTTCAAAGTTCGGAACTAACCCCGGTGTCGGCAGAATTTCAACCGTATTGGCTCCCCCAACATCCCACGATAGCTGTACCAAATCGCCATCGACAATGGGGTTGGGCTGAACGCCAAAGAAGCGAATCTCTGGCGTGGCGATAGCGGTCGGTGTCGGTGTCAACACGCGTACTTGACGCGATTGGCTGGCCTCTTGAGGCGAGAATTGGTTGCGCGCAACCAGACGATAGGTGGTGCGCTCCTCTGGCTCAAACTGTAACGAGCCTTTTTCGGACGGCAATGTTTGGTCCACAACACCGTTGACCTCCAGCACATAATCATCGGCCTCTGTCACCTCCCAGCGGACAACCACGGGTTCACCTGTTTGGATGTTGCCATCGCTGACCTCAAAGGAGATCACCTCTGGTGGCAGTGCCTCAACATCCAAGACGACGGCGTCATCCACAATTCCCAACAGCGGGCCTATCAGCGGAATACGCTGAATCCAGTTGGAGGCACGTAAAATATAGGTTGCATCCAAGTCGGCCTGAACATTCTGACTGCCAATGGGGCCAACCACACTGCCAAGCAGTTGCTCGACACCATTGACTTGTTTGTAGAGATTGAGCGTTGTCACCGTTGTCGAAACGTCCCACTGGGTGATAACATCACGCCCAGCAAAGGCCAAACCGCGCTTGACTGCCAGCCGTTCCTCTGGTGGTATCTCTTCGGTTTCTTCCTCTTCACTCGGAATCGAGACTCCGGGAAGAAAGCGCATCGCCTGCGCAGCCTGTCGTGGTATTCTCAATCCCAAAAACCTGGGTGCTCTGGCGGCACTACCACTCGATGTGCTATCAATCGCCACATCGCTGATGTCTTGGCTCAATGCTGGCTGAAGATTGTCGTTGTTGACCAGTTCAAAGCTATTGATTCGAGGTCGGAAAATGATCAGAATGAAGATTGCCAATAAAATCGCCATCAGTGTGATGATCCAAGGGCCAAGCAATGGCTGTTTGCGTAGCTGGCCGATGACGGAACGTGCCCCTAGATCAGAATCAGTCATGTTGGTCGAGAGATTGAGCGAGTAGTTTCTGCCTGATGCCGCAATCAAACGGCGTGTCTTGGGCGTCACCTCAACGGGCACTTCGGCAATTTCATCCGGCTCTAGCAAAAATTCTGCTTGACCGACCAGTCGCGCCTCTTCGCCAGGGACGGTGTATTCAAAGGTACAGGCCAGCTCATCGTCCGACCCTGACACCAAAAAGTTGCCTGGCGTATTGCTGCGGTTATGGATGCCATACGTGATCGTACCCGACTCACGGAAATAGGAAAGTGACTGCTGTCTCGGCACGACATCGGCCAGACGATATTCGTAATAGGGTATAATGTCTAACGTTGCGCCAATCTGTGCTCTGTGGCCGGGATAGTTGTGGGAGGTTACGACGATGGCAAAGTGATGGGGGCCTGCCGTGCTTTGCGGTTCGCGCGGGGGGGTCATGTAAATAACTGAGCTTGCACGGTCGCCTTCATAGAGGTTCATCGATGTCTGGGTAATATTGACCCATTTTTCATCGATCCAGCCCTCAACATAGACCTCAAAGTTTGCCACCAAGGGGCCACCGTTGATGATGGTGATTTCCCATGAGGCTGTGTTCTCAACATGAACAGTCTGTGTGCGTTCGCCCTTGCCTTCTTCGATGCGCACAATGATAACGTCGTCATTAAAGTCGGGAATGGCCTGGGGGCCAGTCGTCACCTGTTGGGGGCCAGCACCATTGCCATTGAAACCGTTACCATTAAACCCATTCCCATTCACACCCTGTGCAGGCGGAATCGGTAGCCCGTCTGGACCAACGGCTGCGGGATTCACGGCAGGCGGTGCGCCTGCCCCGGCTGTCCCCGCCGCAGCGATACCCGAGCCTGCCAGTCCTGCTCCCGCCGCTCCTGCTAGGGCGGGGTTAAAAGCCGCTGCACCAGGCTGAAGTCCGACCTGTTGTTGCGGGAACGGTTGTGTTGCGCCTGTGATGTCATTGGTTGGTTGTGCGACTCCAACAGGCGTCCCTTGGGCATAGTCAGGTGTTGCAGGTGTTGGATAAGCAGCCGTAGGTGATTGCGGATTGTAGTTGGTAGGCTGGAGGACAATCAGCATATAGTCGGCAATCTGGATGGAACTTTGCGCAGAGACGGCCACAAATTGGTTGACGGGGAGGGGTTGCCCATCGACACGGACATTGCCCTCTGGGCTCAAGACCACAAACTGGTAGGGTGTCTGACGATAGTCGAGCATGGCTTGAAACATGGCGACATTGGCGTCCACAAGCTGGATGTCGTTGGAGGGTGCGCGACCGATGTTGACATAGCCTTGATTGGCATTTAGGTTGTAGAATTGGACGCTGCCGTCTGGCCCGATGATTTCAAGTTGCATACTTTGTGAGTCTATTTTGTCTTTCGGGCTATCGCCCGATGCTCAGGCAGGATGCCTAAGCTACATTATGAACGTCTATCGGGCGATAACCCGACGCTCAGGCGATATGCCTAAGCTACGTTTGTTTATCCCATCACAACAAACCAATAAAAGAATAAGCCGATCATGCTCAAAATAAAGAGCAAGCTAATAAGCAAGAACATCTGAATACCCGATAGCCCATCGATACGAATGCTGCCATTTTCAACCAACGTACCTGCTTCGGCGTAATCGGCAGAACGGGATGTCACACGGAAAGAGAACTGTTTGGAGCGAAAAACCCGCCGTTGTGGACGAATGCTCATGTCAATGGCGGATGAGCCTCCTGGGGGCATCACAGGTGTTTGCACCCAACCCTCGGAGGAGAAGGCACTGGCAAAACCATTTGAAAATCCACCAGCCGCCCCATTTGTCGCACCTCGTGCCTGTGTGCGGCCACGCAAACCGCCTCCTCGTGTACCGCCAACCCCGCCTGTCCCGGTCTGTGGCAGCTGGAAGCCACCACCCGCACCCGCACTCTGGGCCGCCTTACCTGCTGACTGTAGGGCTTTCGTCGCCCGCTCCGATTTACCGACAGCTTTTTGTACGCGCTTTGTTTGTTGGCGGAAGCGTGTATAGGTTCGCGCCCAGATTTGCAACCGACGCAAAATATTGGACAGGCCGCGAATTGGTCTGGACAAAGGGGCAGGCAATAGCAAGGCAACGGATATCAACATACTATTGATGACACCCAAGATACCTGTTGCATCGGCCAACGATTCATCTACATCCTGCAAACTGACGTTTTTCTTCTCTTCGTCATCTGCGCCCTGTTGATTGGTCTGATTTGCCCCTGATTGTTGTGTACCACCAGCACCTTGCTGTTGATTGGCACCCTGATTCGGGGCGGTCCCCGTCCCTCGTGTAGAAACCCACTGCGGGCCACCCGCTGGCGCAGCAACTGCTTGCTGTGGTGCGGGTTGACTCACGCCAGCACCGTTTGTGCCAGCACCATTGACACCACCAACATTGGGTCCTTGCGCCAAGGATGCACCATTCTGGTTATTGGGAACAACCACGCTCCCATGCTGCATAAAGAATGGCTCCGGTAGCGGTGTCCCATTTTCATCGCTAAACTCAAAAATGAGCGCATTGTCAGGCGCATCAGCACGAATATAATAGCGTGAGGCCGTGTTGCCGCGATTGGCAAGAATAAGCTGGGCAATTGTGGATTGGCGATTGTTTTGTATCTCTTGCCATTGCAGGATAACCCAATTGAGAATCACGAGGACGGCGATAATGGCAAGAATCAGTATGATATATTGCCCCCACCCACCAAGCCAACTGCGAACCGCCGCGACAAAGGAGTTATTGGTGTTGAGGACCCCATCGCCTGGGGTCAGCTGTAAATCAACCGTTGTGATTGATTCTCTGCCCAGTGTGTCCTCGGCACGGACCGAAATTACATGCGAGCCGGGGTTAAATTCTCCCGTCGGAATCGTCAGCACAAAAGGCGGCTGGGTGAGTGTACCGACGAGGACGCGATCCACAAAGTATTCCACTTTCTGAATGGCAGCCAAGGACTCAATGACGGTTTCGACGGTCACATCATGGCCGGTTGGCACACCTTGTGTGATCACGGAGGATGGTAACGCGGCCGAAAGTTGAATGGGCAAAATCACATTAAAGGGGATGACTGCTTCGCCTTGGTTCCCGACTTGATCCCTCACCTCAACAACCAGTGTATGATTACCTGTGTCAACCGTGTTGCTATCCCAAATGACACTATAATTGATGTCATCGACCTGTGCCAATACGTTCCCATCCAGCATATATTTGGCATCGACAATGGGCGAAGTACTCTGCGCTTCCGCTGTGAGATTGACTAATCCGGCGACACTTGCGCCACGCGCCAGGTTGGGGACAGTGACACGTAGTTCGTTCGAGGTTGCCACAAAGTCGCGCGATGCCTGGGTCAACACGAGCGTGTCTTGGCTACCGATGTTATCGCCTGTGCCGTCGTTGTTGCTATCCAACAGCAGCTTGACCGCCAGTGTCAGTTCATGAATCTGATTATCCGCTTGGAGGTTGGAGACATATTGCAGCCTGTAGCCCTGTTGCATGAGCAGTTTTAAGGTTTGAAGCCCAGAGGCGACCTCAGAAGGCAGGTCAAAGGTAAACGAGCGCGCAATGGTGGCGTCGGCAATGCCCGTTAACGTCGCAGCGTTCCCTAGATTCCCGCCAAAGCCGATGGTGTGAATGGGGGCTTGGCGACTTGTGGGTAACGTTTCAATTTCTGCCTGAACGGTTGCCAAATCATTGCCAAAATTGGCTGCGATGCCATCGGTGATGAGGATGGCTGCACGGCGTGTTGTTGGTGCGGTGTTAACCAAATCCGTTGCACCTGTCACCACATCGGCCATCGGTACATTGTTACCAATAATACCATTCGGTGCCGCCACAAGTCCCTCCAATAGCCCCTGCATGGCATTTTTGTCACGGGTGAAGGCTTGTCGAATTTCGAGATCAGTGGCATAGGTTAAGAGCGCAACCTGATCATCGGGTGAGAGTGTATTCATCAGTTCGATAATGGTTTGGCGGATGATGGCCCAGTTTGCCTCTGTCACAGTGCGATCCAGCACAAACAGAATGTGCAGGGGTTGCGATATATCATCGGCAACAATGGCGTCATTAATGGTGTCCGATGCACCGAGCAGAGCCGATGTCAGCACACCATCTTCGTATAGGACAAAATCGTTGGCCGTCAACCCCAATGTCGGTAGCCCATTACGCGCAAACACATCGGCATAGACCGTCACCTGTGGGAATCGAGAGCTATCGACATCTACGATGGTGACACGCCCTGTCGCCGTATCTGCAACTTGTGCCATCGCAGGCTGGGGTGCTGTGACAGTCGCAGTGATAGCGGCTGTGATGCCAGTGAGAATGCACAGGAGTAGGGCAACATAAATTCGGACAGACCGCAAACGATCTAGATTGGTCTTCATGAGCATCATAGCCGAGATTGTTTTAAAATTGATCATCAATTAACAACCTATACTGAGGCGATCCCTCTGTGACAATACGGACAAAATGTTGATGAAAAGGCGCAACGCGAATGGTGTGTGAGATATTCGCTAATTCGCCAGGATAAAATTCGGGCGCACTCACAAAAAATGTAATCTCATGGGGTCCTGCTGGCGGAAACGGTTTTTTAGAATGCAGGAGCCGAAACGCAATTTGGCGTTCGGCATCCGGAAAGAGGACTGGGCCAGGTTCGATCTCGTAACAATCGTCGGGTAAGCCCTCAATGTCAATCATAAACTGAACACCTGGTTTATCACCAATATGATGTAGTGTCAAGATACCATCCAGCGACTTTTCTGGTGCTAACGGCGTGTTGGGGATGGTTAGCTGTAGTCGAACCACCTCTGAGCGTTGCTCACTGCTATGAAAAATCAGCGTGAAGTCGCCCAGCCGAATTTGATCTCCATGCGAAATCTCAATGGAGTTCCTTGCCGTCAATATCCGTGTTTCACCCTCAGCGACTTCTGGATTCCCTTGTGACCCCGGTTGTGGCACAGTCGATTGTCTGCCGGAGAGGATAAATACCTGTTGGTCGGTCAGGTTGACTACACGCATTACTTGACGGTTTGGTCCAATCGTATTGGGTCCGGCTGTCGTCGACATCGCCGTCGGAATGACCTGTAAATGGCGTGCGGCAACCCCTGTGCCTTGATTGATGTTGAGCACAAGATCATTGGTGGGGTCACTGCCGATATTGATGATCTGCTGTTGTAAGATGTATTCTTTGCGCCAACCCAGACGGTCAACGACTTCGATCCGACTATTGCCAATCATGGATTTACATTCTTAATTTTGATGGTTTATAGATATTCTCACGACTGATTCTGTCTTCGTGCCTGCGCATAATCAATACAATTATGTCCCCACTCAATGGCGTTGCGGATTTCGTTGCGGGTGGCGTAGCGTTGGTTTCGCCGCTCACCCGCCCACAGACAGCCATAGTCGTAGGTGCTGACAATGACACCCGCCCCCAAATCACCACTGCCAATCTGAACAGATGGCGTACCTTGAGATTCAAACCCATCTGGCGGTGCGCCAAAAAGGTGTGGGGACTGTAAAATTTCATGGCCCATTGGCACAGGTCGCATTGAGTCCAACACACCAATTGAGGCCAATATTTGGCGGAAAGATTCATCGGCACCATTGCCATCATCGCCACCACTGCGCCCACCAAAGCCCAGGCCGCTGCCTCGATTAGGTGTTTGTCCGGCATTGCGACGACAACCTTCAAAGAAGATTGTGCCACCATTTCGCAAAAACTCATAAAGTACATTCATCTGGTCAACAGAAAGTTGGAAAGGACCCTCTGCCACCAATGCCAGTATCGTGTAATTGTTGAGACTTTGGTCCAGTGGCAGGTGTGCATCGACCCACACCTTTTGGTGTCCTGTGGTACGTAGTGTACGCGCCAAATTTTCCCACCCTTGCTCATGTTTTTGGGCCGCATCTGAATTTTGCGCATTGCCCAAAAAGACAATGCCGACTGAGGCCATGTCCAGCCCTGGCGCACCAATCTCTTGGCGGAAGCGCAGGTCTAATTCATTGGCGTGTGGTTTTGATGGGTCCTTGGGCATATGAATCAACTGCCCACCACTGGTGCGACGAATTCGTGCAACCTCTACGTAAGGTGTATCGGGTGGTTTATTGAGAGCTTCTAGCGAATAGTGGATGTGAATGTAAAGTGGTGCTGTTACATTCAACGCATCCGCATTCATATCTGTTTCATCAGGACGTGGTGGGCTTTCGGTGTAGGTGAGGACAATATAGAGCATTCCTGATGCGTTACCCAGGTCATAGGACTGTGGCTCTGGCACGACGAGGGTCTGCCCCACCGAGTCAATGGCAATGCCTGGCTGTAGATAAATCGAGGTGTCGGGCGGGTCGCTGGCAATCACCTCCAGCCCGGTGACAATCCCTGTGCCGTGATGCAGAATTGAGTGAAACTGGAGAAGGTTTCGATGATACTCGTGGGCTTCCTCCCATAACTCGGAGGTGACGGCCATACCATCGATGGCGCGAATCCGTTTGGTTGGATACAGTCGAATCAGTTCTTGTGTAAACATAGTTTCTTTATTACCTAGTTTTTAGGAATCAGTTGGTCGGTGTTCAGTAGATCAGTATTCAGTACCGACCTACCGACCTACCGATTCACCGACCTACTGCTCACCGTCTAATCGTTCAATCTCCAGCGTGTACCACGTATGTGCTGGCTTTTCGGCGTCGATAATATCGCGGAGATAGCGTTCCTCTACCTGTCGTAGCCGTTCCATCTCCTTGTCGGAACGTGGTTTGCCATCCAATGATGTCATTGGAATCGGCTCCACTTGGACTTTCACCGTAAATGTATGAGGGTGGTTGCTCTGGCCGACAGCAATGCCTGTCCCCAGACGGGCGTTGATGCCTAGCACAAGATTGTTGGATCGATGCTCAATAATCTCGACGGGGTGTTCGGTGAAGATTTCTAAGAATTCTTCCATGCCGATGCGTGTACCCCGCTTACGATAAAGGCGCGAGATGGATGAGAGCAAACGACGCTGTTTATACTCCGGCCAGAAGTCATTCATGTAGGCCCCCGTCAGGTCGAGATCAAACCAATAGGCAAGCCAAGGCAGGAAAGCCGATGGCGTCAGCTTGGGATCAAAATAGTGATCAATATCGTCGATTTGCCGCTCAATCGGGTTCCAGAAACTCTCAAAGAGCATCAAAAAACGCCCCATAAAATCATCGCGTTCAAAGAGTGCAGGCAGATGCTGTAAATAATCCCCCTTGGTGCGAATCATAATGGTGAGGACTTCGGTGGCTTGACGGGCGTCAACCGTACGCACAGCCCCCGTATCTGCGCCTTCATAGACCGTTGCCTCGCTTCGCCAATAGGTATCTTGAACAACTGGCTCGACCTTCAATTCGGTTTCATAGTCCAAAATTGTTCCCGCAGGCAGCGACTCATCGACTTGCCAGACCAGATAGCTCATTTTGTTCGAGGTTTCAAGCTGTGAGGTCTGGTCTTCTGGCCGGACAAGTATGAGTTCTTGTCGATCACTTGCCTGTACATCTGGCGTATCCTGTCGCGGTTCATCCAAGCGGGTTAACCTGGGAAAATCATTCTGAGTGGTGGCTTGGTTCAGGCCAATCTGCGGCTGTCCCATCTGCATCTCGGCAGGCGTCACTGCTTCATAGCGATTGAGTTTGACCCCTTCCGGCAAGCTAATCTGTATTGTCAAACCCGCGACCGCACGCCGTGTGACCACACGTGTATACAGCACCAACGTTTCGCCGGGATACCGATTGTAATCACCTGCCACATGCGAAAGGAGTACATCCGTGTTGGATTTGAGGTGGATCAACGGCGTATGACCGGGATCACTTGTCCCCAAACCAAAATAAGTGGTCATGGATGTGCTGCCTGCCATCTGCAGTCCCGGTGATGATTGTGTTAAGGGTTGAAAACTTGTACCTTGGCTCATAGTGTCTCTCAAGCTTTAGCATTTCAGCATCTCAGCACTTCAGCGTCTCAGCACCCCAGGCTGACTAGCTGACTAGCTGACCTAGCTCTTTTACAGTGTCACCAACTCGATGTCGTGGGCTAAGGAACAAAGCAATGTGTCTGTGGGAATGTGTAGCACACGATCCGTGACAGTTTGTAGTTCCTCTGAATCCTGTGTAGATGCATCATTGCCATTGGTTCCATCCGACAGGTCGCTGTCAAGCTCATCAATTTGCCCCAGTGGTGGTATCTCACGCGAAGGGACCAACGGCCGATAGTGCATATCCACATCTAGCACATGTTTGACACCAGGCACTTGTTGAATGACCGAGAACAATTCCGCTGTGTACAGCGACCGTCCGAGCGGCCACCCTTGCCAGTCTTCTTCGATAATCCCCTTGGGCATTGTATCTGTCACGGGCATGGGAAGCGGTGTGATAAACTGGCGCAGTGTCTCGTTGACACGACCCACAACCACATCGGGGCGGGCATATTCGCCAGGCACAATATGCGCCTGCACCTGTACACCAATATAGCGTGGCTCGCGAATTTGCAGCGATGTTGTCAGTAACCGATACTCGTCTAAATATTCTCGCACGACTTTGGCTAAATGCAAATCCAAGGTCAACTTGGAGTAGTCGCCAACCTGAATCGAGTCAAAGGCGGTTGGCACAATCAACAGATCAACCACCCCTGGCTGCACCTGTGGGCTGTCCGGTGTTGTGTGGCACATCACCCGTGCCACCTCTCGCGATGCGCGAATCGCCAAATTCTCATAGTCGTCGGCGGTGACAGCACGGTGTTGGGCACGCAGTTCACGCCGCGCACGCTCCATTGCTTCGTTGAGCGTTTCTTGGTCTCGCCCCCCGTTGGAACGACGCATATTGCTCACACGATCAATATAAGGGACTGCCGAGCGCATGATTTCAATCTGACCGATGGGGACATTGCCCTGAACACCCCCACCAAAGCGATAGCGATTGACACGTATCTGTCGACGCACTTCGGGGACTTTGCCATACTGGAAGGTTGTGCCATCCGGCTGGCGGACGCTAGGACCGAAACGGATTTCGCCTGTTGCTGTGTCCAGCGTGTAATGGCGGTCATGACGACTGGAGCGCGAGAAATCCTCGACACGTTGCCAAGGGATAAAGGCATATTCGCCGTCGTACCACTCCTCAACCTCAACCGCCTCTTCCGCATCAAAATCTAACACAGGGAAGTTAACCAGTTGGAAGGTTTGCCCTGGATCACCATCGCTGACACCAAGGTCTTCATAGTAGACATAAATAGCGTTGGTGGCGGTCGTCGTTGCGCCCATTGTGTAGGCGTCAATGCGCTTGATGCGTGGGGAGCGTGTATACACGCGCTGGTCAGCATGGCGTTGCTCGTGGCGACAACGAATCCAGAAGGCGTTGCGCCCATAGACCTGATCGGGCAGCAATTCTAAGGGCAAATAGAAGACAATATACCCTGACTCATTGTTTAGGCCACCCGTTGTGTCCTCTTCGCCTTCCAGCGTACTGGGCAAAATCTCGATCCATGTGCCATTGCCACCGGAGCATTCCCACACCAGTGGTGGGTCGTCACGCCGAATACCGACCGCCTCTGTCCGTTCGCACTGAACGGAGAGCTGGAGAATATGTCCAATCAGGTCGTTCTCGACATCAAACCCCAAATAAAAGGTCTCGCCCAGTTGGGGAAAATCTTGATTGGGTCCACCGCCAAAGGCATAGAGCAACTCGATGCCACGCTCCATGCGCTCCACATAGTTTTTGTGGAACTCGGCTTCCCGTCGTATCTGTGAAAGCAGCGGCGGGACAATCTCGACGGCTTTGTCTGTGGTAAAGATGACCTCTTCGGCATCGGGTGTTGTGCGCGTTGCCACCTCGATCCCCTGTGGGACAATCGCGGCGGTGTCATCACCCGGTTCAAAGGGCAGAAACGCAGACAGACGGAAGGTTAGCTCTGCGCGCGCACTGTTGGCTGCCTGCAAATGTACACCCAACATTTCTAAAAACTTGATATAATTTTTGTCTGGAACTTTATTCAGTCGATAGACAATCTGCTCAGTCATCCACGCAAACAACTCGATCAGTGTAATGCCCGGATCGCTCAAGTTGTATTCTGTCCATTCGGGACAATAGCGGATGATCCGAAGACGAGCCTCATCCACTAAATCTGCCTGAAAGCGCAGATCATCTAAATTTGGTGCTGGCAATGCCATAAGTTATGCTTCCTGTCTTTTGCTTTTAACAATCTTGCTTGGTAAGCCAGTAGGTCAATAGGTCAATAGGTCGGTAGGTCAGTAGGTCGGTAAGCCAGTAGGTCAGTAGGTCAGTAGGTCGGTAGGTCGGTAGGTTGATACCGAATATTGACACACCGAATACTGAGATACTGAATACCGACACACTGAATACCGACACACTGAATACTGACACACCGACACACCGACCTACCCCTCTTCCTGCCCCGTCAGATAAAACGGATAGACAATGCTACGTTCATCATGTGTCGCCTTGATCTCATACTGAATATCTAAAAATAACACATTGGCTTGGTTTGGGTCCTGCACAACGTTGACTTCTTTCAACTCAATACGTGGTTCCCAAAATTCAAGGGCCTGCCGTACATAGAGGACTAGCAACCCATGTGTCTCCGCCTCATTGGGTGCAAAGACCAACTCCCACGCACGACAGCCAAAGTTGGGGCGCATCACGCGCTCACCGGGCATGGTCCCCAAAATAATGCTAATCGACTGTTCGATATCGGTTGACCCCGTTACCAGTGCAATCTCGCCACGCGGATTGACCTGCAACGGGAAGGCTAACCCCTGACCCAGAAATTCTTTATCTGTACCTATTTTCATAATAACTTTTGATGTAAAAATATCATTTTGTAGGCCGCTAGCTCTCGAAAGTCACCCTACCTGCTACCTATTTTAAAATCATCGGCATATACACCCAATAAGTTGTCGTCTCATTGCCTGTGCTTGGCGCAGGTGTCTCAGGTATCTCTTCAACAGGTGTTTCTATAGGTGTTTCTGTAGGTGTTTCTGTAGGTGTTTCTACAGGCGTCTCTGCTGGCTCCTCTGTTGATGCCTCTGCACTACGCACAATCGACACCGTAATATCATCAATCCAAACACCCTCATACTCCGCCCCATCTGCGTTGCTCTCGTTGCTTGTATAATACCACACAAAATAGACTTCTGGCTCACTTAAAAATTCTACTAAATCAAGTGTGTATAGCTGCCAGCCATCTGATCTCCCCGAATATGTTTTTCCTTGCCAATTCTCGTTGTTGGTCGATGCACCGATATAGATTGTATCAACATCTGGCTCGGTATCCATATACATGTAAAATTCAAGTTTGGCCTGTTCTGCGTCGCTAAAGTCCAATGGAACGGTTGTAGACAGAAACGAATTCAGATTGTGTGGCACGAAGAACCGATCTGGTGTGACCGCATCAGCCCCGTCACCAGCAACCCAAAAGGAATACTGACTGTTATGGGCGCGATAGCGTGTATCCACCCCCCAATAGCAGGTATGCCCATTGTCCGGTGTTGTGTCCTTAGCACTCCAACTGGTAGCAGCGAGGCGGTCCACATCTTCATGGAAAATGACTTCCCAGACAGGTTCATCCTGTGTTGGCTCATCCTCTGTTAGCTCATATGGGATATATGCTTGTGCCAAGGTGACATGGGTAAATAATGCCAAGTAGACACAAGTCACAAAGAGAGCCAGCCTTCGCCAACGAACATATCTGGTTTGCGAATGTTGTTGCATAGTTATCCAATCATGACAGTCATGTCGCCGCCAATAATCGTATCGATACTCCCATCCTTGCAGGACATGGTGTCTTGGGCACGGGCAGCCGCCTTGCCATTAATAAGGACTTTTGTACAGCCCGGTGGCAAAATTGGGCCACCCTCGTGCGCAATACCAGCCGTGTTCTGTGGACACTTATGGTTATCACCAACCCTCGCCGCTGACTTTCCACCAATTTTTACATCCGGTGATCCTTGTTCAACGATTCCACCATGTTGACAACTACTACCCATCGTTGCTGCTGGCATAATACCCTTCCTTTCAAAATGAACTCAAAAATTTACATACTTATTATGCCTAAAAACTTAGGCGTCACGATGATTACGTGTCTCCAACCGGAAAAACAGGGGCCGGAATGGGTGGAACTTGGACAACGACTGGAGACGGCGGGTTAAGGTTAATCGTCGTGGCACTCATGTTTGCCGCAGTATCACCCTTGATATTGACGGTGGCCCCCGCCAAATTCGTTGCTGTTGCCCCGTCCAAGTAAGCTGTTCCAGCATTCGCCTGTACAATGGCATTGCCCGTCTTTGACTGCATCTCCAGAGCCATCTGTGCAATGGCTGTAAACTTACCTTGCTTGCTCTGTTGTGCAATATCCTTGGCGGCTTCCACCAGAAATTTACCACCCGACTTGATGTAGATATCGCCACCGGCATCAATGGTTAGATTTTTCTCCGCCTTAATCATAATCTCGCCAGAAGAAAAATCCCACTTGATAAAATTTTTCTCTTCTTTATCCGTAATCGTAATACCTGATGCCACAGGTGGTGCTCCCGGCGCACCAGCCTCATCATCAAAGACCAATTTGTTGCCGAGCGGCGTTTGGATCAACCGTTGTGTAACCTTTTTACCATCTGCGGTAATCACGTCAGCGTTTTTAACGGGCGGCTTCTGCTTGCCATTCCACAGCGTCCCCAACACATAGGGCTTATTAGGG
The DNA here is from genome assembly GCA_039029935.1 of Chloroflexota bacterium. GTDB lineage: Bacteria > Chloroflexota > Anaerolineae > Caldilineales > Caldilineaceae. The sequence continues at coordinate 2,056 of JBCCFC010000019.1, read as the reverse complement.
TCGCCATGCTCAAAGGCCACCAAGACCTCATCCTTAACTTCGGGCAACATGAAAAAACCTTTATCCGCACCAGCCATTGGTGAGGCCATCCGTGCCCATGCACTCACAATTTCGGTGGTAGGCGTTTTGGTGGTGTCAACCATCCACGGGAAGTTGACCTTGACACGCCCCAAGTTATTGATACGATTTTTGGCCGTGCCAGTGGCCTCGCCATCCTTGATATCGGAAACGACACCGATGACGACCCCAGGGATGCGGCCCTTGTTGTCGCCCCCATCGCGATGATTGCCCAGCAGATCATGGATGGTTTGCGGTTTACGTCCACTAACAACAAAATGCGTTTCATAGCCGCTGCTCGTGTAAATATGCGTTGCCGATGTCACATAGTATTTACCGTTATAAAACTTCCCCACTTTTGTGATTTCGACCATCATCCCTGCTCGCAGTTTGGGCAACCCATAACAAACACCCTCGGCTTCGACAAACTCACGGCTGAGATCATTGGCCATACCGTTGGCAATGACGGTGGCTTCGTTTTTTGTGGAGGCAGGATAATCCACCATCACCATATCGACAGCTTTAAAATCACTCTTGGCAATGTCGCCACCAGACTCGCTTTGCCCCCCTTGCTTCAGGCTGTCATTGGGGGTGGCTGTACCGACAACGGCGGCATTCGTCACCATATCCCATCCACGCACCGTCACCCCGCTGGCTTGATGTGCTGCCGTCATACGTACACGGAAACTACGTAGAGTTCTCGGATATTCTAACTTAAGTGGTGTTCCAGAAGGATATTTATCACCTGATGTGAAATTAAAGTCGCCAGCCTGGACAAATGCCTGAAACCCAAGCCGTTGCGCACGCTCTGTCAGGAATTCCATATCGGTCTGATTGCGCTGTAAGACATACTCATAGTCGACTGCGCTCCCTCCCGCTTTGGCATCTTCCGCTTTGGGGGTCAGTTTACTATAGCCCTTCATGACTTCTTCGACGATTTTTTTATCGGTCATGCCTAAAAACGTGCGCGACTTACGCCCCATATGCATACGGTGCGATTGATCATAGCCACGTACGGTAAACATGCGCTGACCACCCGGCAAAAAATTTGGTTCGAGCGATGTAATTTCACCAGTAATAAGCACATCGGCATCCCCTTTCAAATCACCAGTCGGATAAGCCTTAATCTCGATGGGTTTGCCCAATGCATAGGAGCCATTGCTTATAAACTTGTCTAGTTTATCCTCAACACGAATCGTAAACATATCGGGTAAATGCAGACTTGTATCCACAATGATCTCATCAAAAACATCAATAAGGTCTTCGCTTTTGTCTGCTGTTCCCAATTTAATGACGAACTTACCTGTGCCGCTTGCCATTGTTACTCAACTTATTCCATTGGTACTAATTTTAAAATTTGGCCTGGATAAATTTTCTTTGGGTCCATAATGTTATTTTGTTCGGCCAAATGACGCCACGCCGAACTTTGCCCATAGACTTCATTGGCAATCCAGTCCAACCGCTGCCCGCGCTCCACAATCCATGTCTCGCGCACTTCACTACGCGATGTCGGGTTCTGTGCGCCTGTCACCGTATAGTCGTAAACCTCTTGCACACAAACCGTAACCGTCGCACGGATAGGTGTGCCATCGGGGTCAAACATCTCAAAACTTTCATGCAGACTCAAAATGACGCCAACAAAGCTGCGGAAGTTTCCCCATTGTACCAGCACTTGCGGCGGCTCAGGTTGACCATTGCTTGAGTAACCAGATTCAACCCGTAAGAGATCATTGAGCAGTGCATACCGCGTACGGACATCACGTTTGGTGTTAGCCCAAAAGAAAGGGATAACCCACTTCGACTCCTCTGAGCTGTCAAAGAAAAGTTGAAGGTTGAGTGTTCCCGAATCACCACCGCCAAAAGTTGTATTGGGGTTGTTATCGTTTGGGTCATCCTTCTTACGCCAGTTCATCTTCTTTTGCATGGTGAAGGTGGGTGGATTATATTGCACGGTCATTTTGCTAAACCAGCTTAGACTCACAGATTCATTCTGCGAATT
>JBCCFC010000018.1:0-25008 GCA_039029935.1 Chloroflexota bacterium | reverse complement strand
AGGGCTGTTTTTTGCAAAAAACAGCCCTTTCTCCGCTCACCACCTCGTACCCTTACATTGTAGCATAGTCGCGGTTGATGGCAATTCAAGCCCCATGTTTATCTCATCAACGGCTCTGTCTGCAACAAGGCTGAAGCCTGCTGGATGGTCTGCGCCAACACCTCTGCTCGGATAGGTTTGGCAACATGTTCATTCATACCTGCATCAAGGCACTTTGCGCGGTCTTGGGGCATGGCGTTGGCTGTCAAAGCCACAATATGTGGTTGATGAATGGCCTGCTCCATTTGGCGAATCTGACATGTCGCCTCCAGCCCATCCATTTCGGGCATCTGTATATCCATCAAAATGAGATCATACCGTTTGCGTGAAACAGCCTGCAACGCTTCCAGTCCATTCTCGGCAGCATCGGCATCGTAGCCCATTTTTTCCAACATACGCAGGGCAACCTTTTTGTTCACCGCATTATCTTCGACCAACAGAATCTGTAATGGATATTGATCAGCGAGATAGGGCACACGTTTTTTACGTTTGGGTGGTTTGGATTGTACACTGAATGCAATTTGGGTCTTGTGAAGCTCAATCAACGCTGCCTTTAGTTTGAATTGACTGATGGGTTTATCAATCACCCCGATTAGCGCCTCATTCGCTGAATCCGCTAGCCCGCCTGCCTTGATCATCGTTTTTATCTGTGTACGGTTCCCCTTTGCCAAGAATAGAATGGGGGTGTGCTGAAAGGTTGAAACTTGACGAAACTCTTTGGCAAGCCGAAGTCCGTTTGAGGCTGGTGGACTTGCTTGTTCTCGTGTCTGATTCGCATATTTTATATCCGTATCAAAAATCAGCACATCATAAGGAGGCTCGATTTGATTACGAACACGCCATAACATACGCATCGCCTCTTCATAGCTGTTTACCGCGTGACATTCTGCAAACCATAAATTTGTATACCGCAACAGCACTTCACAACTGGCCGCGCTGATATCGACAATCAGCACACGTTTGCCCTTAAAAAATGATGGTTGAGCCGCCAAATAACGGTGCTCTGGGATCATGCCCTTGGAATTTGTATGGGGTGGATCGATATCCTGCCGCTCTTTCGTTTGACTTTTTTTGGTCTTTTGTATCATGGATGCCTGTGATGACGGTGGCGTGTGATCGGAGTTGGTTTGGACCAAGATGGTAAAGAAAAAGGTAGACCCAACGCCAACACGACTCTCAACCCACATATCGCCTTGCATAGATTCAACCAACTGTTTACAAATAGACAGCCCCAGCCCAACCCCGCCATGCTGACGTGTGTTTGATGAATCACCCTGTGTAAAGGCGTCAAAAAGCGTATCGAGTTTATTGGCCGCAATGCCAATGCCCGTATCACGAACCGCAAACTGTAGCTTGATTCCTTTTTCACATTCCAGATGCGAAACTGATACCTCTACTTCGCCCTCTGGTGTAAATTTCATGGCATTGCTGACAAGGTTAATCAAGATTTGGCGTAAACGACCCGCATCACCCATGAGATATTCTGGTGTATAGGTATCAACATAGCTAATCAGCTCTAGTTTTTTCTCTGCAGCCTGGGCAATAAACAGCTCCATACATTCTTCGATACTGGTACGCAGCGCAAAGGGCGTCTGCATGATTTCAATCTGACCAGACTCAACCTTGGAAAAGTCTAAAACATCGTTCAAGATGGTGAGCAGTGAGTCACCCGCAGAGCGAATGGTTTCGATATAATCACGTTGCTCATGGTCCAACTCCGAATCTAGCAGCAAATTGGTCATCCCAATGACAGCATTCATGGGGGTACGAATTTCATGGCTCATGTTGGCAAGAAACTGCGATTTGGCAATGGTTGCGGCTTCTGCCTTTTGGGTGGCTGATTGCAGCTTTTGTTCGATGATTTTCTGTTCAGTCACATCGGTCGTCATCGAAAAACAGCCATGAACAACACCGTCTGTCTGATGGGGAACATACTGTACATAAATAAATCGTTTCTCTCCGCTTTCATCTTCCTTGACAAGCGTCAGATCACTGTACTCCCCACGCAATGCTCTTGCGATATGCGGACGCAGGCGTTCAAACTTTTTCTGCTCGATGACACTGCCAATATACATGCCATTCAATTTATGCTGAGGAACCGCCCACCGTTCAGCAAATTGGCGGTTGGCAAAACGGAGCGACCAGGCTTGGTCAATATACGTGATCCGTGTAGGCAAGCTATTTGTGACTAGATTGAGCATATCGGTTGCCTCTTGGAGAGAACGTCCCACACGTTTATGCTCGGAAATATCGACCAAAAAGAGAAAGAAGCCTGCTACCCCATCCTCAACTTTGTGGGGGATACAGGTAAATTCCATCACATGCCCATCTTCTAGGTTAAAATCCACCTCAAAGGAGAGCGTCTCTCCTTTAAGAGACGTCTGAAAATAGGGCAGGCAGTCCTGATACGTTTCTGGTGTCAGCAACGTGTGCAACGGTGTCTTTGGCTGTGTAAGCTTGTCACCATAGGTTTGCTCAAAATCCCAATTACAATAAATGATATCAAAATTGGTGTCTAAATAGGCAATGGGTGCGGGCAGGTTGTCCGCCAGCAGATGCAGACTTGACTCTGCTGGTTCAAGCGAACTTGCTGAATTTTCATACACCTTGGTAATGGTCGAAAGCACCTGCACAGGCACTGTATTCGGCAAGATTGCCAAGCTCATCTTGGCAACAAATTCTTCACCATCTATATTCCGATGCAGCCAGTGTGTGGTAATCTGCTGACCTTGGAGCAGTTGCCTGCGTTGTTTATGGGTTAACCCTGTATCCAAATAAGCTGGCTGTTCGGGTGGCGATAACGACTCAGAGGTCATCTGTCGAAGCTCATTAACGGAATAACCAAATAGGTCAACGGCTTTTTGATTGGCATCCAGTATCGACCACCCATCCAATGTCACACGCAGAATCGGTACATCAACATAGTTCAACAGCTCATGATGAAAAATTTGTGCAAAATCATCATTTACTAGGTTCATAGGGTACCTCTTTTCGGCAAAACCTACAGAAAACAAAAAATGTTATAAAATTGTAATTTAAACAATTCACTCAAATCCCAAATCATTGAGATAAATCTATATTCATGGTAACTATGATACAGGAGACACCGTTCCCTTGGCAACCCCCTAGCAGAATTGCAAATCAAGCAAGATGGTGTTGGTGATGATGGCGATGCATTGTTTGTATATGATGGTCATATTCGTCATGAAGAAATGGTATGGGTTTTAATTCATAGTAGGTGTATGTTTTTTATACTACAGACACAAATAAGGCTCATTTGTTGCGAAAACATTCTCGATAGAGGTTGTATATAAAATCAAACATGTCGGGTAGACAGTAAAAGTGCGAAAAAAGTGCGAAAAATTTATCGAAAATCGTTTAACGAACGCATCAAAGCTGTCCAAAAGACATACGCCTTTCATCACATTTACATACATAATTTGTTAATAAAAAAATACGACAAATGGCGTGTGTAAAATGGTATGCATTCGTTAACGCGCATCTGTTGATAAAATTACACTGTGTGATTTTTTCATTGATAAAAAAGCTTTCAGCACTTCAGCACACTGACTGACAAGCTGACTGGCTGACAAGCTGATTTCTACTTTCCTATGCAACGAGGAAAGTAGAAACCAGTATCACAGATGGGTTATCTGTGACGCAGGTAGCCAACCTGCGATACTGTCCTTTGCCCTCTTCAGATTGAAAAGTACGCACACCAATGACGACACCTTAGCGAAACGATTGGGTTTGTATATATGGGTTCAACAGTAACCCATGAGGTTGACAGCATTTGATGGTGTATGGTGGTATTTAGCAATCCCTATAGTGGGTTCTACACGTGAAATCCGGCATTAGGACCCAAAGGGTGGGGTCTCTCTGGGTGCTGCCTAATTCCGCGACCTGATGGGTAATTATTTCTGTGGGTTCGCCTTAGGAACGCGGATAAAATAAGACCCGAAACTTGTCATTCCCGCCCTGTCTTCACAGGGATAAACTCGGCAGGAATCTAGCGTCGCACCAGTGGTGGATTCCTGCCGAGTTTATCCTCGCGGAGGCGGGGGCAGGAATGACGATATTGTAAGTTTCCGGTTTTATTAAATCCTCATTCCTTAGAACGTTTAGCGTGCGTCTACAGCAACATAATCACGTGAGTCATATCCAAGATAAATTTGGCGAGGACGAGCAATCTTCTGCTCACGATCATCCAACATCTCATTCCATTGTGCAAGCCAACCCGGTGTACGGCCAATGGCAAAGAGTGCAGTGAACATTTCCGGTGCAAAGCCAAGTGCTTGGTAGATGATGCCGCTGTAGAAATCAACATTGGGATAGAGGTTGCGCCGCACAAAGAATTCATCCTCCAATGCAGCCTGCTCCAACTTCATGGCAACATCAATCAGTGGGTTTGTCCCTACAACATTAAAGACATCATAGGCCACCTGTTTGATGATTTTGGCTCGTGGATCGTAATTCTTGTAGACACGATGACCAAAGCCCATGAGACGGAACTCGCGTTTCTTCACTCGATCAATATATAGTGGCACACGGTCGACGGACTCGATTTCCAACAACATACGCAGCACAGCCTCGTTAGCACCACCATGCAGTGGGCCATACAGTGCTGCTGTGGCGCCAGCCATTGCGCTGTATGGGTCAGCATGCGCCGAGCCGATGGAACGCATCACCGCGGCTGAACAGTTTTGCTCATGATCGCCATGCAGGAGGAAGAGTGTGTCCAACGCCTTGGCACAGACCGGATCAACGGTTTTACGGTCTGGCATGGTTGTGAGCATCTGCAAGAAATTGCCAGCATAGCCCAACCCATGATCGGGATAGATGATGGGCAATCCTTGACGGCAGCGATAGCCCATTGCCACAATCGTTGGAATCTGTCCCATGAGGCGATACATCTGCTTCTGGCGGACTGCTGGGTCTGTTACATCACGTGAGTCTGGATAGAGTGCAGAGAGGAAGCCCAATGCGCTGATCAACATGCCCATTGGGTGTGCGTCGTGGTTAAAGGTCTGCATTAGACGCACCAAATTTTCGTGGATGAAAATGTTCTCCAGCACTTGTGTAGAAAATGCGTCTAGCTCATCGGCTGTTGGTAGTTCACCATTGATCAGCAGGTAAGAACTTTCCAGAAACGTACTCTGCTCGGCAAGTTGCTCAATGGGATACCCACGATAGCGCAGGATGCCCTTGTCACCGTCAATGTACGTGACTTTGCTTTTGCAGGATGCGGTGTTGCCATAACCCGGATCATAGGTCATGGTTCCGAACTCGTCCTCTGTCACCTTGATTGGACGCAGATCAATTGCCTTAATGGTCTCGTGTTCGATAGACACATCATAGCTTTTCTGCGTACGATTATCCGTGATCGTTAAGGTGTCTGGGTTGGTCATAAATACCTAACTCCTTTAAAAGGAAACTGAATGATTTTGATAAGGCTAATCCATAGAAATAAATACCTGTGGAGTTAGGCATACTCTAATGCCGGCTTACCCATATACAACCCGCACTAGAGAGTGCTCACTCTGCGTTCATATGGCGTGGATTGGCCTAATTAAAACGATATAAAGCGCAATTATATCAGAATCTAATTGCGCCTAAATAATTTAAAACCGAATGATTACAACAACAAGCGTACAAAGACTGGTAAATGGTCTGAAGGATAACGCCCATCCCAATTATCAGCCAAAATCGCATGTTGTTGTACTTGAATCGAGGGCTGTATTTTGCTGGACTGATAGAGAAATATATAATCAATTTTGCCTTGGATAGGGTCTGCAAAGCGAGTGTTGAATGTCCCTGAAGGGCCATGATGTGCAGCGATTGACACATATTTTGTGTCCTGCCATAGCGTGGAATTGTTCTGTTTGGTGTTGGTGAGCAGTTGATAGGGGTTGTCCTTTTCGACACAGTTGAAATCCCCAGAGATGATTGCTGGTGTGTCCTCTGCAATGTCAACAAGTTGTTTCTGGAGTAGCTTTACCCCCTCCGCTCTTGCCACTGCACCACGGTGGTCCAGATGCGTATTGAGGTGATAGAAAACCTTACCGCTTGGCTGATGCTGAAAACAAGCCCATGTCGCAATGCGCACACAAGCGGCATCCCATCCCATCGAGCCAGCTATATTGGGCGTTTCCGATAGCCAAAATGTGCCTGAATTCAATAGGTTTAGCACTGACCTGCGGTAGAAGATGGGTGAAAATTCACCTGACTCTACGCCATCATCTCGCCCAACACCAGTCCAGCCAAAATCAGGCAGTCGCTTCTCAAGGTCATGTAGCTGTTCAACCAGCACTTCTTGAAGACCAATCAAATCAGGCGCATACAAATTTAAAACGCTGGCAACGCGGTCTTTGCGAAATGCCCATTGATTTTCACCATCGACAAATACACCATTTGATTGAAGGTTACACCGGATATTATAGCTACATATTCTTAATGTCTCTGTATCCATGCCAACATGTCTCCTGTGTTCGGTGGATCGGTAGGTCAGTGGGTCGGTAGGTCGGTGTGCCAGTACTGAATACCGACCCACCGACCTACTGAATACTGACTTACCAACCTACCCAATATCCACACCATGTGGCAATGGCTGCCCCAATGAGCCCGCAATCACATTCTCCGCCGCAATCAACGCCATGTTGGTGCGTGTGGCAATGGATGCACTGCCGATATGGGGCAGAATGACACAATTTTTGAGCGTCAACAGTGGGTGGTCCGTCGGCAGTGGCTCCGGTGTTGTTACATCCAACCCTGCGCCCGCAATCTCGCCGTTGACTAACGCATCATAGAGTGCCTCTTGGTCCACTGTGCCACCACGGCTGGTATTGATGAGCATGGCTGTGGGCTTCATCTTGCCAAAAGCCTCGGCATTAAACAGATTCTTGGTGGCGTCGTTAAGTGGGCAGTGGATGGCAACAAAATCACTCTGGGCCAGCAGTTCATCAAACGCAACATAGGTTGCGCCCAGTGGCTCGGCTACCTCTGGCTTGGGGCGTGGCCCTGAATAGATCAGACGACAGTCAAAGCTAGTCAACCGTTTGGCAAAGGTGGCACCGATGCGCCCTAAACCGACAATACCCACCGTGCTGCCATAGACATCTGGTCCTGTCATCCACTCAGGTTTCCATGTTGTCCATTCGCCATTCTTAACGGCATCGGCTGATTCCTGTAGACGACGCGCTGTCGTCAACAACAGCCCAAGTGCGAGATCAGCAGTCGTGTCTGTCAATACACCCGGTGTATTGCCCAACGGAATACTACGAGCGGCACAGGCAGCCGTATCGACATGATCATAACCCACCGACATCGTACTGACGACTTTGAGCTGTGGTCCCGCTGCATCCAGCAACTCAGCATCGACCTTCTCGGTTAACATGCAGTACAACCCATCAACACCCGCAATATATTCCAGCAGCGTCTCACGCGGAATCGGATCCTCAGAATCCCAATAGCGAATTTGACATGCTTCCTGCACACGCTCTAATGCAGCTTTGGGAATCTTACGTGTAATCAGCACCATTGGTGGTGTCGTATTGTTTTCAGTTGTCATAGTTTTCTCTCTTTGTTCTCTTGTGGTGAGTAAAACCGATCAAGTCTTTTTCACATGTGGCATTAGACACTCTTTCGTGCTGGAGGCCGCATTAGAGATTACACGCAGTAGGGTTCTACCTCTGGTAGAAGTCGAAAATACGGGAAAAAAGACGCAGTAGACAGTACAAATGCCATTTGAGTGCATGTTAGCGAAATAGCTCTGAAATCTGGTGTATTTAGCCGTTCTCACTACCGTGAGTACCACTGGATTCGCCGCCATTTCGTCACTTGCTGTCTCTGCAAAATTTTTTCCGTATTTCATACTTTTTCCGGCCTACTGCGTGTAATAGAGAATGCTGTCTCCGCTATTTCTAAAAATTTCGGTTTTACTTACAATCTACTTGTATCTAAAATAAAGAGCAACCCACCTCTTACAAGAAATGGGTTGCTCATCGTCAAAAAAGCTTATTCATCAAGGTTGAGAACCATTTTCGTGGGCTTGATATGGTGTATATTTGCCCATCAACTCGACAGGCACTCGTCCAACAATATGTGTTCCTTCCGCAAGATGTTCCTCCTGTGCGATAAAGCCATGCTCATGAATGAGTGCCACCAAATCCCCTTTGCTATAGGGCAGCAGCACGTCAATTGCCATCATGTGATCACGCAGCACCGCCTCCACCGTTGCCAGCAAATCAGAGACACCTTCACCCGTCAACGCACTCAGCAGCACGGGGTTGGGATACTCTAACTGCGCAGCCCGTACCCGCTCCGCATCCTCTGGGTTGTCCATATCCACACGGTCAACCTTGTTGAGTGCGGTGATGACGGTTTTACCCTTTGCCCCCAACTCTTCCAAGACTTCCTCAACAGCGGCAAACTGCTCTTCGGTGTTGGGATGCGAAACATCCACCACATGCAGCAGAATATCGGCCTCGTTCACCTCCTCCAGCGTGGCACGGAAAGAGGCGACCAGCGCGGTTGGCAACTTTTGGATAAACCCAACCGTGTCGGTAAAGAGCGACAGCCGACCGTTGGGCAACTCCACCCGTCTGGTGGTTGGGTCCAGCGTGGCAAAGAGTTGATCCTCGGCCAATACCTTGTTGCCCGAATCAGGGTGGCTGATGGCGTTGAGCAGTGTGCTTTTGCCAGCATTGGTATACCCCACCAAAGACATAATAGGTACATGTGAATCACGACGTTGACGCCGATATTGGTCGCGGTGTTTGCGAATATCCTCAAGCTGTTTCTTCAAAAAGGAAATCCGGCGACTGATCTCACGGCGGTCCACTTCCAACTGCGTTTCACCAGGACCACGCACACCGACACCACCCGATGCACCACCAGCGCGACCACCTGCTTGACGTGCCAAGTGTGTCCAAGCGCGGGTCAAGCGTGGCAGCCGATATTCATACTGCGCCAACTCCACCTGCACAGCCCCTTCACGAGTACGCGCGTGATTGGCAAAGATGTCAAGAATCAGAGCGGTGCGGTCAATGACCTTGAACTCCTCGCCCAACACCTTCTCAATCTCACGCTGTTGACGGGGCGAAAGTTCATCATCAAAAATAACGACATCCGCACCCATCTCATCCACCATCATCTTGAGTTCAATCAACTTACCGGAGCCAAGCAAGGTGGCAGGATTGGCTGAGTCCAACTTTTGCGTCATTGTGCCATGCACCTCAATGCCCGCAGTATCCGCCAGTAGAGCCAGCTCATCCAGCGAATCATCCAACGACAATAAGCCCAGTGCGCGACTCAACTCCACACCGACCAAAATCGCCTTTTCTGCCGGTGGCTGGGTTGCAATTAACCCCTGCTCATCACGAACGGTCGTCTTGCGATCTTTTCGGTCCAGATCGCCCAAAATTTTATCAACATCGGGGGCAACTTGCGAGCCAAAAGAAGAAGGGTTCGCCATAAATTTCACCTCTATTTTGTTAAGGCGAATCTACAGAAATAATTACCTGTGGAGTAGGCGTTCTCTAATGCCGGATTTCGCGCGTACGACCCGCACTAGAGAGTGCTGACTCTACGTTTGAATAGAATAGGTATTTATTTTCTGCGGATTCGCATGATTCAAACACGCTGTAACTCAAACAGCGTAATCTCTGGGCGGCAGTTAAAGCGCACGGGTAAAGGCCACACGCCCAACCCGCGATTGGTATACAGTTGAACTTGCCGTCCATTCTCTTGTGTCATCGTTCTGTGTCCAATGGGATATCGCTGCCCCAAGTGGGGCAACACGGGTGCATAGCTATGTTTGCCATTGGCACCAGCGGTGAGTGTAGGTAGACGTACCTGCCCACCATGACTGTGCCCACTGAACTGTACATCAATGGGTGCATTTGACTGCAACACATTGTCAAAAAAGTCTGGCTCATGTGCCATGAGCAGCGTTGTTACACCATGATGCGGAACCTCCTGCAAAGTGTAAGATAAATCAGGGGAACCAGACCAAATATCATCAACCCCAGCCAGCCATAGTTTGTCAGTCAGTGGCAATGCTTGGTTACGCAGCAATTGAACAGGAGTTTCTGCTAAGTTCTGCGCAACTGTGGCCGCATCGGACCAGTAGTCGTGGTTGCCATACACAGCAAATGCTGGCGCATTTAACATCCGTAGCGGCTCAACTAGCCCTCTTGCATAACTGGCATCCTTGCTGACAAAATCACCCGTAATCAGCACCCAATCCGGCTCTAGTTGATTCACGGTTTCTATTGCATCCAGTAGCCGTTCAGATGACATATATTGACACAGATGAATGTCCGAAATCTGTACAATCCGTCGGCCAATCAGTGACTCGTGCAAGTTGGTGAGTCTGAGCGGAACCGTCTCGATATCGATCCACCGAGGTTCAAGCACATTGGTATACAGACCTCCGGCTAGTCCTGTTGCAGCCAAAAGCCCACCAACTGTTAGTAAACGACGCCTTGTTAAATGCGGTAGGGCTAGCTGTGGGTGGGTTGATTGATCATTGGTATCGGTCAAGCGGTTGCGATCTCCAATAATTCGTATTGTGGTACAGGTGTGGCTGGCTTCTCACAACTGCCAATGGTTGCAAATGCAGATTGAACCCGTGCGAGCTTAATCTCGTAGCGTTCATTCGCCCCATTTACTGTTGTGAAGCCCACCCGCCATACCGGATTTTGTGCATCATCATCTGTTACTTCTCCATTTCTCACCTCGCCTAATGCATATTCGCCCAGCGTGAGGTTGCCAGTTTTCATGCGTAGAAAATACTCTGCGGCCTGTGCCACCGAGGGATAGGTTCCATTGCCACGATAATAGGATAAGTCAATCATCTCGTTCTGTCTCGATGCATCCACAATGGGCTGCACATCATCCAGACCGACACGACCATAGACAATCCCGTGTGGCAGACAGACCAATGTGGGTGCAAAACGATGCCCACCGATATGCGTCGTCTGCCAGACGTTTTCGCCTGCGTAATCCGCCATTGCATCATAGACCGGCAAGCCCCACTTGGCACAACAGCGGTCCCGTTTGCCATTGGTGCAGACCAAGAAGATTGGTTCATCATAACGGTTCGCATCATATTGGCTATCGCCAGCAATGACGCCACCCAAATCAAGCGCTAATAATTCGTCGTAGGTGGTCAGCGCAAAGCGATATAACGCTGGCTGACTGGTCTCTGATTTTGCGACACCAACAAATAACGTTGCTGACGAATCGACCGAGGGGAAGTTGGCTGCTTTTTGTGTGCGTATCTCGGCGGCATCCCGCTTGATAAACTGCACTCGTGTATGTGGGTATGCACCACCCAGACCCATCAAATAGTCTTTAATCTTTGTGGATAAGTCACTCTCGGGCACAGCTTTCACACCCCAAGGCTCCACATACTCCAAGGCAAACCAGACATGAACTTGCGCAGCCGTTCCACAAATTTGTTCACCATTGGATTGTGACGCTTGACAACAAAATTCATCTAAATTGATTTGGTTATTCATTTTGGCTACTCCTCTATGTTTGTTCCTCTAAATTTGCTCCTGCTACACTTTGCTGTGGTTATCTATCTGTAAAACGTCTGGCTCCGCCAATGCTGGTTGCATTGCGGTGTTTTGCACCATGCAATATAGTATAGGTCTGACCAAATACATTGTCAATTACGATAACTTTATAATTGTATCACAGTTTTCTCACGATTCCTGCTTTTCTCGTTCGAGATTAAAAGATTATTGTGAAATCTACAGAGTCTCGATTATCATAGATAGTTACACACTTTATGAGTTATGCAGTTGGTCAATATCATAATATCACGAGAACGACAATGAAACATACATATCTATCTTGGCATGATTTGGAAGAATTGATGACAAAGTTGGTCTTCAAACTCAACACACCATACGACACAATCCTCATGGTCGCCCGTGGTGGCATCATCCCCGGCGGTATGATCGCAGAAGCATTAAAAATGCGCGATGTTTTAACCGCATCTCTTTTCTATCAAGACAGCGATGTCCAATCGAGCAATATTGGTACAATCGTGTCCCCATCGTTGCCACAGTTTGCGGCGTTGGGGTGGCCCAATTTTGTCCAGTTTCCATCAGATGATCTGTTGGAGGGGCGCAAGGTGCTGATTGTCGATAATTTATGGAATCAAGGCCGCAAGGTGATGGCCGTTCGGAGCCGTGTTGAAGCGGCAGGTGGGTTCCCCGAAGTCGCTGTCCTCCATTGGAAACAGGAAAATAGTCTCTATTCGGAACAATCTCCAGACCATTACGTTGAGATTGCAGAGGCAGACGATTTTATCCATTATCCTTGGCAACGGATTGATGACTCGGATTATCGTGTAAAGGCAACGCCATTGGTGCCAGTGTTGTAAGAATGCTGTAATTCGAGTATGATTAAGGATACGTGATATCGTAGAGTAGTAGGCTGGTATTCAGTGTTTGGTAGGTCAGTAACTGAATACTGAATACCGACCTACCGAATACCGACACACCGAACAAAGGGGCGCACAATGGCAGGCAGAATTGTAGATATTATTGATGATAACAAGGGCATGGGCTATCCAGATAGCCGCAAGATTGCAGAAGATTCACAGGGCAATTTATACATCGCCTATCGCAAAAAGCATAAGCAAGGTGGCAAAAGTCGCTATCATATCTTTGTGTCAAAATCAACCGATGGCGGGCAATCTTGGTCTGTGCCAAATGACCAGCCCATTGATGAGACGGGTGCGTTTACACAGCGTGTGCCGTCGATTGCCATTGACAGTCGGGATGTCCTGCACGTGGTTTGGTATGGTACAGATGTTGTCAACAGCGGTAACAATCAACGCCAGATCAAATATGCCCGTTCGACCAATGGCGGACAACAATGGTCTACATGGCAAAACATTGCACCTGTGCTGGGCTATAAGGATGAAAGTTTGTGGCAGGAACATCCTGTGATTGCTGTGGGGGCTGATGATGCACTCTATATTGTTTGGGAGGGGCGAGATTCGGATAATCGCAAGTCAACCCAGACTAAATTCACCTGCTCTACCAATGGTGGTCGCTCATGGAAGGCGTGGACCAATGTCAATCGTCAATCGGTGAATCGTAGCCGCCCCACCGTTGTTGCCACCAGCAATGGCACCGTGCATGTCTTTGCCTATGGCTATGCCGAAACAGGCCAGCAAATTGTGTGGATACAATCCAACGATCAAGGCCAAACATGGTCTGAATGGCAACGGGTTGCGCCCAGCAACAAGGATCAGCGTCATGTCTCGGTGGCCGTAGACAGCCAAGATCGCATTCATGTCGCTTGGCGGCAACAACTTGACAGTGGCAGTCCTGTGTCACAAGCAGTGTATGCGCTCTATGATGGTCTTGGTAGCAATCAGGGATGGTATCCAGCCGAAGTGGTTGGTTCCAATATCGTTGAATATCAATTCTTTGTCAATATTAGCATCGCCGCCAACGACACCCCCTGTGTGGCCTGGACAGAAACACCCAACTCCTCTAAATACCCGAGCGATGCGCCCGTCGATGGCACAATCTGCTTTGTCTACAAGGTTAATGGGCAATGGTCTGAGCGTGAATTAATCCGTGCCAGCCAACAGGACATTTACCCATGCTTGCACAGAACCGAATCTGCCAGAGGCACGATGAACCGCACGACGCTGCATATCACATGGCTTGAAGATGTCAGCGACGATAACAAGAACATTCTCTATGACCAACTCTCGCTAAACCAAATTGTCATTGAGCAACCCGCACCACCAGAGACAGAACCACCAGTAACAGAACCACCAGTGACAGAACCACCAGTGACAGAACCAGAAGTAATTTCTGCGGGTACTGAAACAACCAACCAACCTACTGTAACAGAGTCTACTGTAACAGAGTCTACTGTGACAGAGTCTACTGTGACAGAGCCACCAACTGAACCTGAACCGTTGCCAACTGAGCCGCCACTCACTGGCGATGATGCCACGATCACCGATATCGAGCCGCTATTGGTGGATACGATTGACGACGAGAAGGGCATGGGCTATCCCGACAGCCGTAAGATTGTGCAGGATTCCAGAGGGACCCTCTATGTTGCCTATCGCAAAAAGAACAAACAGGGGGGCAAATCACGCTATCATATCTTTGTGGCGAAATCGAGCGATGGTGGTGCGACTTGGGAGATGAATGGGGATAAACCCATTGAGGAGACAGGGGCGTTTACCCAACGTGTACCCTCGATGACCATTGATAGCCAAGATGTATTGCATGTGACATGGTATGGGCTGGATGCCTTTAATCAAGGAGAGAACCAGCGTCAAATTAAATATGCCCGATCCAGTGATGGCGGTGTAACTTGGTCAACATGGCAGAATATTGCCCATGTTGATGGCTACACAGATGATCCATTGTGGCAGGAGCATCCGACAATTAGTTGTGGTTCGGATGACGCTATCTATATTGTGTGGGAAGGGCGTGACGCACAATATCGCGGCAATATGCAGACCAAGTTTGTCAAGTCCACCAATGGTGGGCAAAGCTGGTCCGAATGGGTGAATATTCAGCCTACCATGAACAATAATCGAAGCCGCCCTGCCCTGCTTGCGACAAGCGACAACACGCTCCACGTTTTTGCCTACGGCTATTATGAACGGGCGCAACAAATTGTCTGGAGTCGCTCATTTGACGGTGGGCAAAGTTGGTCCGAGTGGTTTGCCATTGCACCCAGCGAACGCGACCAACGCCATCTGTCGGTTGCGCTGGATGGACGGAACCGGATTCACGTGGCGTGGCGGCAACTGCCCAACGCCCAAGATTATTCCGATATGACGCAGGTTCACTACACACGGTATGATTCGCTTGATACAACCAAAAGCTGGGAAGTGCCACAGATGATTGCCCCCAACCCCGAACGCTATCAGTTCTTCCCCAGCATCAGCGTTGGCTACAACGACACCCCGTGCATTGTCTGGAGCGAAACCGCCTTTGATGCGGGCTATCCCAGCGAGTCACCGTTGTCGGGCACAGTCTTCTATTCCAACGCACCTGCACCCCATCGTATCTGGACGCAGCGCGTACCTGTGCGTAGCGCACTCACGGACATCTATCCCTCGCTGCACCGCGACAACACACTCGACCATGATGTACTCTATGTGGCGTGGCTCGACAATCAGGGTGGCGATACACAACACATCTGCTGCTATAAATTGGTGCTGGATGTGGATGATAGCATTTTGCTTGAAGAGATTGATGCGCTGACATCTGAGCCAGTAGTCACTGAGCCAGTAGAACCTGAGCCAGTAGAACCTGAGCCAGTAGTCACTGAACCAGTAGTCACTGAGTCAGAACCAACAGAGCCAGAACCAACAGAGCCTGTCGTTCCGACGCCACCGGAACCGACGGAACCAGAGCCTGTTGTTCCAGAACCGACGGAGCCGGAGCCTGTCGTTACAGAACCTGAGCCTGTTGTGCCAGAACCAACGGAGCCTATCGTTACAGAACCTGAGCCTATTATCACTGAAGAAGAGCCAGAGCCTGTGGTCCTCAACCCATTCTTTAAGGATGAGGATGAGCCTACCGGACCGATTACTCTACAACCATTGGTCAGTGGCGGGGGAACACCCTCGACCGGGCCAACAATTGAGCCTGAGACTGAGGCGGACGGGACGACGGTCACAGCCGCCAGCTTTGTCTCGGATCGCGGTCCAGCACTGGACATTGACCGCAGAGTGACAGATGCGGTGGCAACGTTCAACCTGCGTGTGCATACGCTGACCGAGCGTGGTGATTATGGCTTCCGCTACCAAGCGTGGCAACAAAATAATGATCCCATCTATGTCGTCAAACATATCTTCACGACACGGGATGGCTTCTGGATGTCCACAGGAACAGATGGTGCCATTGAACGCTGGGCGCGTGAACTCTACCTCAAACGACAGGATGCACCTGATTTCTTTGCCGAGGCAGGCAGTACCCATCATCTCTTTGGTGCTGTTTTGGGGACAGATGGCAAATTGATCCCCAACCAAGAGTTCCGCTATTGGGATGATGGCTTTGATAAATTGGCCGACCCTAGCTATCGCAACTATCTCGCTCGCCGCACAAATAACCAATCTGGCTGGAGCAACTTTGAACTCAACGCCGCCAGTGCCTATGCTTATCACCAAGGGGCAACAGGGAGATGGTGTTGGGCACCCGCTGGTGCAGCCGAAGTTGTAGAAGGCGGTGGCTTGCCGTCCAATTTGCAGATTTCGACGTTTGTTGTTTGGCAGGAAGTGGCACGCAAGACGCTGGGGCAAGCTGAGGAGGAAGTTGAGGCGCAGACAGAGACGCAAACAGAAACTACTTATACGACGTTCTTGCCATTTGTGTCGAATTAGGGTCATTCCGCAGGTAGAAATAAGAATTATCAAAATTACCCGAAAAGTGTCATGGACATCCTTGTGCGTGTCGGGCAATAGCCAAAAGGATACAGTGGACTTGCAAGCGGCGAAGGCTCTTTTGGATGAATTGGGACCAGTCTTACGCCTTCCAGTTCTCGCTAATCTACCTCAAATATGCGAAAATCAACGTTAGCGAAGCAATAGATCACAAATTTGGATACATTGGCTTCTGGGTATTCATGTATCAAGCCCTCCACATAGCCGTTGATCTGCTTAGTGTCATCTTTTTGCAGGGCAAACGTCTTGACATCGACATCCTCTTCTCGCATCTTTTTCTTGGAATAATACTTGAATTCAATCACCCAACGCATGCCCGCAAACTGCTGATGATGTTTGCCAACAAATTCCAGATCACTCTTACCTTTGGGATAGGAGCGTTCGAGGTTCCAGGTGAACCACTCGTGCAAATTTCGCATACACACTTCGTAAAAGGTGGTGCGGTAGAAGTTCTCGTTGACTTGGGTAAAAATCGCTTCGGGCAATTTGCCAATATATTCCTGCCAATATGCATGGAACAACATCTCTAGATCAGGTTGTTGGATAAATGCCTCCGCTGCTGGCTTGAAGGGGTCAGAGGTGTTGAGCTTGTAACGTTCGTTGAAATATTCCACAAACACCTCGTGCATGTTGTGGTTGGGGAAGGTAAGACGGAAGCTACTCTGGCGGGTCAACAGCCCCAAATAGAAGAGGGCTGTCTGGAAATAGCCCGCATCAAAGAACTGCGCCACTCGGAACCGGCTGGTCAACATGGTTGGGCTATATTCAACCTGTTCCGTGAACATCAACTGATCAACCAGCGTCTTACCGAGTTCTGGATTGGCATCATTAAGCAGTCGATACCAACCGACGTCAGTCTTCAAATTGGAATCGGCTAGATGGATGGTTACTTCGCGATGTTCTGTCAAATAACGTAGAAAATACATGAGGATTGTTGTGTTATAGACTGCGGTGCTTTCATCATGTTCTGGGAGCCGCACAAAATGATAGCCATTGTAGTTGGCCTTGATCAGGTCGCCAATCTCCGCTCGATTCTCACCCGTGATCATCGTTTCATTGAGTGTAAAATCCTCAAAAATTTGATCAAGTAAACTGTCCACTTCGGGCTGGGTAAATCCAATCATTGCCTCAAATGTAGGGTCAAGGGTTAGATAGGTGCCGATGTTGAAGGCCGAGGCCAAATCACCGATAGTGATGGGCAGGATACCCGTGATATAAATATTGTAGATCGCACCGATCTCCCGCCCGCTTTTGAGTACTTTGAAAAAGGTCTTGAGAAAGCTCGTATCATCTGTCAACTGGTGATAGAGTTGCATATTTCGATTAATGATGAGTTGGTTGGCGAAATTGTCATACTCGTCGATAATCACATAGAGCGGAGGCCACCCCATTGCCTCTGTATATTTCGTTAATCGGGACAGATTCCGCGAGACAGGGGCATTGAGGTCCATAGGTGGCAATGCATCCAATAGCGGTGCATATTGAACGCGCAACAGATCGATAGCCTCGTTGCAGATACCTTTGAAACTGGCCTCAATATCGGCCAACGTCGGTCCTGGTTCGATATCCGAAAAGTTAAGATGTAGGATAATGTACTTGCTTTGCTGCCCAGTTGGGTTTTGGCCGATCCACGTATCGCCAAAGAGTTCCTCAAATTCATCCTTGCCCCGCACATCATAATAGGCATGGAGCATGGAACACATAAACGATTTGCCAAACCGACGAGGACGCAGAAAGATCGCATTTTTGACTCTCTCTAGTTTGGCAATATATTCAGTTTTATCAACAAAATAGCCATTATCCCGCCGTAGTTCAGTATAGCTCGATGCTGAATAGATGATTGACTTGGTCATAAATGCCCCCTCAGAACACATTTTCAGCGACTAGATACTGAATTTATACCATTCCGTTGAATTAGGCAAATTAGCGTTGAATGAATGACCCATGGCTCAATCTCTACAGGGCCTACGCGTTCGTAGAGAGTGCGCATTGGATGTATCCTAATCAAGCGAACTTGCTCCTTACATTATGCCAAAGTATAAATATAGGGCATACTATAAGATAGTATATAGGGATGGTGAAATAGAAATCCTCGTTGTATAGCGACAAGGTATAACATTATTTGCTGAAACTATTTATATATTTTATACGTTTTTGATTATAATTGATATGATTGCTCTAGCAATCAATTATAGTAAATGTTGAGGGAATATGGAACCACGATTATGCCTTCAACTCTTTGGCATGCCTCAATTTGTATACCAAGAAGAGTTGATAACGGACTTTATCTCGAATAAAGCGCGTGCATTACTCATCTATTTGGCTGTGACAGGTCGTCCTCACAGTCGCGATGCACTCTTTGAATTGCTCTGGGCTGACAAACCAAAAGCCAAACGGGGAAGCCTGACTAGGGCATTGAGTAACCTTCGGATGCTGGATGGCATCGAGCTCATTGAAGAAGGTTCCCAGACCGTTGCGCTGGATTCTGATACCTACTGTCTTGATGTGCAAGAATTTACCACATTGGCGAATCAAGATGCGCTGAAAAATTTAGCCAAAATCGAGCAGGCCATCGACCTCTATCAAGATGATTTTCTAACAGGATTTAATACTTCGTTGAGTCTAGGGTTTGAGAAGTGGGCATTGGCGCAACAAGAGCAGTTGAGGTTGCTGAGGTGCGACCTGCTCAATCAGCTAGCTGATAGCTACATCCAACAAAACAAGCTATCCAAAGCCATCCTAACATTGCGTCAATGGTTAATCATTGAACCTTGGCAGGAAGCGGTTCATTATCGAGTCATCGAACTCTTTGCGCGCAAAGGTGATATTTGGGGCGCACGTTCACAGTATGAAACCTGTCGTGAGAATTTGCGGGATGAGCTTGATGTGAGGCCAAGCCCAGCCATAGACGCCCTGATGGAGAAAATTCTATCAGGAGAATTTGAGCCTGCTATCAAAAGCCACACGCCAACCCATGAAATGATGTCAAACACTGGTCGCTCAAACACTGGTCGCTCAAACACTGGTCGCTCAAATATAGCTGACCCACACCGGCTGGAAGACAAACAGGCACAATTTATTACAGGGCCACCGATTACGCAACCTCACCTCTTCTTTGGGCGCAATGAGGCATTGACACGAATCTTTGGCTGGTGGCAGGAGGCACCGCTGGCTCATGTTGCGCTGATTGGTCTACGTCGCAGTGGCAAGACATCGCTGTTACGCTATCTGCAATCGATTACAACCACTGATGAGCGACACCTGCGACCCAATCAGAAACAGGATTGGCTGACCTGGCCCGAAACCTATCGCTGGGTATGGATCGATTTTCAAGACCCACGTATGCGCAATCAGGAGCGTCTGTTGCAGCATATGTTAAGGGGCTTTGGTCTTGATGCACCAGCGGACTGTTCGCTGGAGACCTTTATGGATATTGCAGAATTTCATCATTGGACGCAGCCCACGATTGTCTTGATGGATGAGTTGGGGGCAGGGCTGGCCGCACCAGAACTGGATCAAGCCTTTTGGTGGATGTTGCGCGCCTTATCTCAATCGACAAATGGCTACTTGGCTTTTATGGTTGCCTGTCACGATCAACCCATGCGGCTTGCCGAAGATCAAGGCAAAACATCGCCCTTCTTTAACATTTTTACAACGCTCTATCAGGGGCCACTGACGCAAGATGAAGCCAGCGAATTGATTGGCAGTTCCCCAATCCGCTTTGATGACGCAGACGTTTCATGGATTCTGGAGGAGAGCGGATGTTGGCCTTATTTGGTGCAGATTCTCTGTCAAGAGCGGCTCGGTGCGCTCGAAAGGGGCGACAAAACAGAACACTGGCGAGCGGTAGCACAGGAACGGATGCAGCCGTTTCTATATTTGAAAGAATATAACTCAGTTTAAAATAAAGAACCTTTACTCATACCTATGCATACTAATTTGGTTATCCTATTGCTGACCTGTTTCCTGCTCACTGGCTGCGGTGGTATCTTGTACGAGCCACCCACTACTGCCGATTATTGTGGCATCGATCCGGCACTCTTAGACGCAGAGACTGAAGGCAACACGGTCCTTAAACTGTGGACCAACCAAGAACGACAATTTTGTTGGCGGGGGTTTGCACCATTTTTAGCGGCCAAGCAACAGCCAAACTTGGGGCTGGATGTGCGTGTACGTATGTTTGAGATGAATTCTGCACCTTTTACCGATTACCTGATGGTGTTGGCAGAACGGGGCGAGGCACCAGATATTGCTTTTGCCCATCATGACCAAGTGATACGTTTGGGCGAAGCAGGCCACCTTTATCCTCTTGATCGCTGTCGTCAGCACCCGGGGTTTGCGTCCATCCCCGACAAATTTTGGACAGGGTTCTCGGCTGATGGACAATTATGGGGTATCCCGATGGACATTGAAGTGATGCTGCTCTTTTACAACAAAAATTTGCTGCATCAACTTGGCTGGTCTCAATCTCAAATTGACACGTTCCCTAAACGGATTGCTCGTGGCGATTATACACTGGATGATCTTGTGGCGACGGCACGTACAGCCATCGACAACGGTGTCGTGAAATCCGGGCTGGCTTTTATTCCAAACCGTAATCAATATCGGACCATTGAGGGCATCTATGTTCATGTCGGTGGACGATATACCGATCAGGAGCAACGTCAACTCATTGTTAATCGCCAAGCATTAGAGCAGGCTTATTCGTTTTTAGCAACCCTGCACAGACATCAACTTTTTGATACGCGGATGGCGATGGCAAGCTTTGCAGATTGGGGGAACAAGGTGATCTTAAAGGATGCGTCTATTCATGAGCGCGTTCTCTTCTGGCATACCTATAACACAGAACGACAAAGCCTAGCGATGTCGTATCTAAATAGCCCTGATGACGCAACGACATTAGATGATCATATTGGGGTTGCGTTGTTACCGTCCAGTACAATAGACCAGCCCGGCTACTCACTTCTGTCCAGTTCGGGAGATTATGTGATCTTTGATAATCAGGCAACCGGACAGGCGAATCAACAGGCGGCTTGTCATCTGTTGGCCGCTACACAAGCATCGGGTCTACTGAAACGTCATACACAAAAAAGCGGTATTCCAACCTTTACAGAAGGCGGATTTACCCTGCCTGAATGGTTTCCATCCGATCTGCGTACAGAGACAATGATTTGGTCCATGTCTCCAGTAAAAAATATCTACACATATGGCGACATCCTGAAAGAAGTAGGCGTTCGTGTCGAACGTGGCGAATTGACCGCAAGTGATGCTGTTGATGTTGCCGTTGAACGTCTGCGCGATACTCTCGGTAGCCAACTAATTGTAGAGTAAGCGATGCTTTCACCATCCTATGCATACTAAACGTCATACACAAAAAAGCGGCCACCCAACCTTTATGGATGGTGAGTTCTATCTGCCAGAATGGTTGCCATCTGATCTACACCTAGAGACAATGCTTTGGGATACATCCCAGATAGAGGGCATGGATATGTATGGCGACATACTGAAAGAAATAGGCGTCCGTGTTGAGCGTGGCGAATTGACCGCCAGTGATGCCGCTGACGAAACGATTGAGCGTCTAAGCAACACATTTGGCACCCAATTGATTATAGAGTGAGTTATGCTATCACCTTTTATACTGCTGTTTAACCTCCTCTTACGTCCATCAAAATGGAGAGCCAACATTGCCTGCATTGACCCCAACCTACCACCCGAATTTAGCCTTATTGAGCTATCACGCAGCCATTGGCTTCACCCGCAAATGCAACGGCTGCTGCTCCAAGGATATCTGCTGTTACCGTCCCTCCTCTGGGGTGCTTGTCTACTGGCTCATCTTAGCATGGGACAACCCACTGACGGTATGCTGGCAGCATTGACATTCACGCTTGTCATCGGCTTGACCTTTGGCATCACCGTGAGCGCAGCGGTTGGCATGGCCGTACTCGCCCTTGTGGGTACAAGTACCGCGCTCATTTGGCCCAATGAATCTGTCATCCTCTTTGATATGCTCTTTGGTGTGCGCTATGCCCATCTCTTTGGCCTGAGCAATGCGCTGATCTTGATTGTCATTGCCAACTGTAGCCGTCAATCCGCCCGGTACTCGCTGCTACGCCAGATCGGTGGTGTCGTGTTGGGGCTGGTTGTCAGCGTGATTGTGATGGCTGGCGTGACATGGCTTGTATTGAGCATTATCACGGCAAGACAGGCCGAAAATATCCCTGGCAACTCGGTAGGCATTGTCCTCGCACTGTTGCCCATGTTGCTACTCGGGTTGGCAGCATACCTGCAATCACGTCGCTGGTGGAAATCGTTGACCGTTGCGCTGACGACGGCCACCCTTTTCATGCTGTGCTTTGGGCGCATTGGTGCAGAATATGGGTTGGAGTTTGGCGGCAACGAGCTACTCATGGGTATGAGTTCGGTGAGCGTTTCCGTCTTTTTTATTCTCACCATTGTTCCCTTTACATTAACCCGTCGCCTTGTGGGGACATGGCCAGCGGCAGTAGCAGCAGCCTTTGGCGGGTTGGCGATCTATCCACCACACGAGATGATCTTTAGTATCTTTACCCTGCGTGACAATCTGCTGCTGGCGGTTGGATTTCTGCTCGGTGGGCTGACCTTTGGCTGGCTCTGGTCTGCGACAGCCTATCTGTTTGAGGCAGGGTGGAATACACTCCTCTATCAACTTGACAGCCGTAACGAGGGGCCAGTTTCCTGGCTACACCATCACGCCGTCTTTTGGGATGAACTTCAAAGCTTTCCCTTTTTTGAACTCAGTGATTATTTGGTGCTGGCTGCTGAACGTGGGGTGAGTGGCAATCAATCGGATACACCCGAAACGCTGATTCGCACAATCAACGCCAGCCGACAGCAGTGGGCGGCACAGGCGGCACGCACTGAACTGGATGCACGTCGTCTGGAGCAACTGAACAGTGTCGAGGCACTGGCAAGCACGAGTGCAGATGCCGCAGCGGGACTCCTCTCCACCCCCGCAGGACTGTTATTGCGCAACTTTGCCCAGCTAGGTGGTGATGTCGCCGCTGCGCTTGCCCAACCTAGCCCCTACAACCAACGGCTTGTCCTCAACAGAGTCGCCAATGATCTAGAGAATTTGTTGATAGAACTTGGTCGCGACGCCAAAAATCAACTTGCCGTGCGCTACCAGTCGGTTGCCCAGCATTGGCTTCATGTTGTTCGCAGCCATATTGATGCGTTGGACGAAGCAGCACGCACCAACCAAGAGATTCCCAACCCCTATATTGTCGGCGTTCCCCTCACACGTCGGCAAGAGATTTTTGTGGGGCGCACAGACGTGGCGCGCTATGTCGAAGACATTCTGCGCATGGGGGACCATCCACCCCTACTGCTCTATGGTCCCCGACGGATGGGGAAAACGTCGCTGCTCTATCAACTCCACTGGATGCTGCCACGCCGTATCTTGCCCCTTATCGTCGATTTACAGGGACCCGTCTCGCTGGCAAACAGCAACGTCGGCTTTTTGTATGCACTGGCGCGAGGGATTCGCCTTGCCGCCGCCAAAAATGAGATTCAGCTACCCACATTAACCCGCGATGAATTGGCGCATGAGCCTTTTACTGTCTTTGATGATTGGCTCAACCAAGTGGGGACAGTTGTGAATGCCGATGGGCGTGACACGGTACTGCTGGCACTCGATGAGTTTGAGGCACTGGATGCCTCCCTCAACGCTGGTGTCCTGGAAGAACGTGCTGTGCTGGGGATGTTACGCCACATTGTGCAGCACCGTCGTGGAATCAAACTGCTGCTCTGTGGCTCACATACTCTCGCCGAGTTTCGACGCTGGTCCAGCTATCTCATCAACGCCCAAGTGGTGGCTCTCAGCTATCTCGATGATGCTTCCGCCCGTCAACTAATCGAGACACCGATTCAGGACTTTCTACTGCGCTATGAGCCGACTGCCGTCGAGCATATTCTGCACCTCACACGCGGCCATCCATACCTTGTCCAGCTACTCTGCATGGAGATTGTCATGCTCAAAAACGGCCAGTCACAAAGCCAACGCCACCTCGCCACCATTGAAGATATCGAGGCTGCCGTTCCCTACATGCTAACGCGCGGCCAGCAGTTCTTTGCCGACATCGAGCTTAATCAGATTGATGAAACGGGACGTATCCTGCTTACATGGCTTGCCCAACAAGGCGTGGGGCATGTGGCTGGTGTGGAGGCGATTGCTACTGTTATCGACAACCTACAGTTTGAAGAGACATTGACGAAACTTTGTGAGCGTGGGCTGTTGGTGGAGGATGAGGAGGGATTGGGGTTTGCTGTGGAGGTTGTGCGACGGTGGTTTGGGGAGGGTTAGATTAGCAAAAATTGAATACTCCTAAGAAACAAGAACTTACGGTGCCATATAAGCTCTTGGAAGCATTCTTAAATAGCACATTCAGGAGGACTATTTTGTTCATCAGAAACGATAGTGACGCCGAGTTTGCGAGCTTGTCGTCGCAAACGGGCAAGCTCACGAGTGCGCTGCTGTTCATTGT
>JBCCFC010000017.1:0-25441 GCA_039029935.1 Chloroflexota bacterium | reverse complement strand
TAATGACGTACCACCAAAAGACCGTGACATTGCAATGGTATTCCAAAGCTACGCGCTCTATCCACACATGAGTGTTTTTGACAACATGGCCTTTGGCCTAAAATTGCGCAAGACACCACGCAGTGAAATTGAGCGACGTGTAAAGGAAGCCGCAGATATTCTCGATATCGGGAACCTGTTAGATCGTAAGCCAAAACAACTCTCTGGTGGTCAGCGCCAACGTGTTGCCGTAGGTCGTGCGATTGTTCGTGAACCATCCGTATTCTTGTTTGATGAGCCACTCTCAAACTTGGATGCGAAATTGCGTGTTCAAACACGTGCACAGCTTACACGCTTGCACCAACGTCTGGAAACCACATTCATCTATGTAACACATGACCAAGTAGAGGCGTTGACAATGGCTTCTCGTATTGCGGTTATGCGTGATGGTATCCTTCAGCAGCTTGATTCACCCACCAATCTTTATAACATGCCAACCAACGTTTTCGTTGGCGGTTTCATTGGTAGCCCAAGCATGAACTTCTTTGATGCTACATTGGTTGAAAGTGATGGTAAATTGGAGGTTAATACAGGTGGCTTCCGTCTCAACATTCCAGAGCAAAAGGCGGCTGAATGGCGCGAACACAAAGGCCGCGAGGTTATCTTTGGTATTCGCCCAGAAGATATTCATGCTGAAGGATTCTCGCCTCCAGGCATCTTGGAAGCCAAGATGAGTGCTCGTGTCGATGTACTTGAGTTGATGGGGAACGAAATCTTTGTTTACTTGATGACCAAAGATGAAAAGCAGTTCATCGCTCGTGTTGATCCACGTGTAGAAGCACCAGTCGGTATGGACTTGGGTCTGTCTGTCAACATGGACAACGCACACATCTTTGATCCAAAGACAGAGCGCAGCCTGCTTTATGGATAAATTACACAATGAACTGACTGTTCAGTTCTAGTGTTAGAAACAAAACAGCCAAGACAGCATGTTTTATGTTTGTCTTGGCTGTTTTTTTATGCTACAAATATCAGCTCGCCGTCATCATGATGTGTCTGATGCACTTTCGAATCCCAATTTCATCATGAAGAAGGTGAAATCTCCACCGAAAGCGGCATCCAACGCCGAGTTGATGAGTTCGCGGAGTATCTCTTCATCACCAATTTGTTCAAGTTGTTTACTCATCTTGGCCTGTTCCTCCTCATCCAATCTCAGCGCATGATTCACAATGCCAAGGATCGTTTCACGATTATGAGCTAATGTTTTTCGCCGTTCTTGATCAAATTTACGTTCTGCTTCTTTAAGGCCAATTTCAATCCCTTCTTCACGGCTACGTTCTGCCAAACGTTCAAAAATTGTGTCCATAATTTCTGCCTCCTCTGCAAACACAGTGCGCACTGATTTTGTAATTGCTTCATCTGACACTGGATTTTTTGTCCCTGACAAATAACGCAATACGGATTCTAAATAGGGGCGTAGCTTCTCCATCGTCAATCTTGCTCTTTGGAGTGGGGTTAGGATTTGGATGAGTTTACTTTCTAACTCTTTGTCAAATATATATTTTAGTGCAAGCAACCCTGATTGTAAAGCCCCAGAACTGACCAATTGCTCGATTTTCTTATCAGGTGTTTTGCCAACATTAATAAGAATATATTCAAAGTTGGGAATGAATTTGTGCAAAGCAGGGTCTACATGCTCAAATGTATTGGCAAATTTTCGTTTAACATGCCAACCTTCTTTTCCGTGATAGAACACGATGGGAATAATGACACGGGGCTTTACGCCATTTTCACGGTCAAATTGCCAACGTTGATTCATGTAACGCAAAAATTGCTCCAAGATGGTTGACTCAGGATGACTTTTGTGATCAAACAGCAAGTAAATTTCAGCCGTTTGGGGTTTACCTTCGTCATCAAGCTGCCCCTGTAACGATATTTGAAAGAGCATATCGGTCATGTGTTGTGCTAACTTCTCGTCGGTATAGGTCTCCTTCAAATACGTCAAACTATCCAACACAAACAAATCCACAACTTCTGATGGAAGAAATCCTTCAATGAACTGACGTACATATTCTATGACTGAGAACAATGATCTAAAAAAGCTATCATGGGGATTTTGTATACGATTGGCTTCTTTGACTGGTGGCCTCTTAGGTGATTTTTTATTCTGCTTTTGTTGCTTGTGTTTACGTGCCACTGATGCAGTTCTCCTATGTAATGACAAACAGATGTTTGCCCAAAGTATAATAGATAGAAAGGTAGCGTGTCAAAAAGATATTGTGTTAATTCATCAAAATATAGATTCCCCCCATAATCAGCATTGCTACCTAGAAACCCTGCACGTTCACCAATCATGTTGTATAATGCCAAAAAGAATAAAAAGCTGTAGACAATCCAGTCTACGCAATAGCATAAATATGAACTACAAACAGGCAAGCTGCCTGTGTACCAAAAGTAAGGAACAACTATGTCTGTTGTCACAGAACATTCATTAATGCGTGAATATCAAAAAGATGGCGGAAAAATCGTCATGCTGGTAATGGACGGCTTGGGTGGGTTGCCAATGGAGCCGGGTGGCAAAACGGAATTGGAAACAGCCAATACGCCCAACTTGGATAAGATGGCCTCTGAGGGTTCGCTGGGGCTGAGTATTCCTGTTCGTGCAGGTATCGAGCCGGGGAGTGGACCAGCACATTTGGGGTTGTTTGGCTATGACCCACTCGAATATAGCATTGGGCGTGGTGTGTTAGAGGCTTTAGGCATCGACATCGATTTGGGTCCGAACGATCTCGCTGCACGGGGGAATTTTGCCTCTGTTGATGCCGATGGGGTTATCACCGACCGTCGTGCGGGTCGTATCCCAACAGAAGAGTGTATTCGTCTTGTGGACAAATTGCAGGCAGCGACGGCAGACATCTTGCCTGGATACAACGTGTTGGTCAAGCCCGTTAAGGAATATCGCTTTGTGCTGGTGATCAGTGGCGAAGGGCTTGGCGGTGAGTTGACGGAGACGGACCCGCTGGTAACGGGCAAGAAGCCATTGCCTGTGCGTGATGAGAGTGGAACGCCGGAAGGCGCACGGTCGGCAGAGTTAGTCAATACATGGGTTGCCAAGGCACGGGAAACGCTGGCCGATGAACCCGTTGCCAACAGTCTCAACCTGCGTGGTCTGGCAAAGGACCCTGGGCTGCCATCATTTCAGGATATTTACGGTCTGCGAGCGGGTGCAATTGCTGTTTATCCTATGTATCGTGGCGTTGGGCAGTTGGTCGGTATGGAAAAGATACTCTTTGAGGGCGACCGTCCCCATCACCAGATTGATGCATTGGAACGTGCATGGGATGACTATGACTTCTTCTTTATCCACATCAAGAAGACCGATAGCTATGGTGAAGATGGCAACTTTGATGCCAAGGTCCAAGAGATTGAAGCAGTTGATGCTGTGGTGCCACGCATTCTTGCGCTTAACCCTGGCGCAGTCATTGTCACAGGCGATCATTCAACACCTGCCAAACTCCGCCAGCACAGTTGGCACCCGGTTCCAGCCCTGCTGTGGAGCCTAACGGCGATGCCAGACCAAGCAGATTCATTTGGCGAACGTGCGTGTGCCAGAGGATATTTGGGACGTTTTGAAGCATCAACGATGATGGCACAGGCAATGGCTCATGCGGGTCGATTGAAGCGGTATGGGGCATAGGTTAGTGGGTCAGTAGGTCGGTGGGTCAGTAGGTCGGTGGGTCAGTAGATCGGTGGGTCAGTAGGTCGGTGGGTCAGTGAAGTGACCGATGACCGAATACTGACCTACTGAATACTAATCTACTGAATACTAATCTACTGAATACCAGCCTACCGGAACAGGTGAATAATGACAATTCAAGAATATATCCGCATTTTACGGCGACGGGGTTGGATGATTGTATTGGCCGTTATTGTGGCTGGTGGTGCGGCGTTTGGCGTCAGTTATCTGCAAGAGAAAGAGTATCGAGCAACGGTCTTTGTCAGCACGGTTCCCGCACGGGCAGATCATGGATTGAACATGACGACCCGCGAGCTCCTACGCAATTTTGCGGAAAACATCCGAACACCAGAGGTAGCGCAGCGCGTGATTGACCGTGCGCAGCTCGACCAAAACCCTTATCAATTTTTAGGCAATGTCAATGTCGTTCCCGATAGCAGCACATATACGATTGAAATTGAGGCGCGTGATGGGGATGGCGAAGTTGCCAAGTTGATGGCGTTGACAATGGCAGATGAACTTGTCGAAGAGCGCACGGCGTATTATGCGCAACAGGACAAACGCGACCGCATCGAGGTCAAGATTCGCAGCCGTGCCATTGGCTATGACCAAACACAGCCTAAACCAATGCTCAACGCGGTTGCAGGGTCTATGTTGGGGCTGTTGCTAGGCGTTGCCATTGTGCTGCTGCTGAAGTGGATGGAGGCTGATCTGCTACGAACATCGATTGCTGTAGAGCGGTCATTGGGTTTGCCAGTGCTGGGGGCGATACCAAGCGGTGCCAGTGAAGCCTAACGACAACAAGCAGAGCCAGTTTCGTGCCTATTTACCGTCAGTGCTGCTTGCACTGGCGGTTTTTGCGTATGCGATTTATTTTGCCGAGCTTACCCTCACGCGCTATTGGGCGTTCGAGTCACGTGCGCTTGATATGGGCAATCTTGACCAAGCCATTTGGAACACCTCGCAAGGGCGCTGGTTTCATCTAACCAATCAACAGGGAACGGTAAATCGTCTCAGCCTTCACGTTGAACCGATTTTGATTCCAATTTCATGGCTATATTATATCTATAGCGGTCCTGAAACCTTGCTGGTCTTACAGGCATTTGTGGTGGCGTTGGGGGCACTGCCACTCTATGCATTGGGCAAACATTTGGGGTTGAATGCATGGTTGGCTTTAACACTGGCACTCTGTTTTTTGCTCAACCCATCTATCCAGTCGGCCAATTGGCTTGAATTTCATCCGGTCACGCTTGCCCCCACTTTTTTGATGGCGGCATTCTATTTTCTATATAGACGACAGGTAGGGTGGTATACGCTTTTTGCGATTTTAGCAGCCTCTTGCAAAGAGGATATCGTATTGCTGGTCATGATGATGGGTGTTTATGCATTGATTATCATGCGACAGTTGCGGCTTGGGTTGCTCACCGTGATTGGTAGCATGGGATGGGCCTATCTTGCGGTCTTTGTCATCCAGAATCTCTACGCTACAGGGGATCAAACAGGGAATTACCACTGGGGTCGCTATGGCTATCTCGGTGAGTCCCCTGTCGAGATGGTGATAGCATTGTTGACACAGCCCGACATTGTGCTGGCACAATTGCAATCTGCCAACGCGCTACAATATGTATTGCTGATGCTGATGCCAGTGGCCTTG
This sequence comes from Chloroflexota bacterium, assembly GCA_039029935.1. GTDB lineage: Bacteria > Chloroflexota > Anaerolineae > Caldilineales > Caldilineaceae. Next base: position 20,072 of record JBCCFC010000017.1, on the reverse strand, counting down.
ATCGCTCTGCTTGCCCCCGAAATTTTGATCTTGGCATTGCCATCGCTGGGCATTAATCTCCTGGCCGATTTTTCGCCCATGCACCAAGTCAGCGGACTCATTTATGCTGCACCTATCGTGCCATTTGTCATGCTTGCAGGGGTTGTCGGCGCAAATCGGCTATCATGGTGGTTTACGTCGCAGTCAAATCATAGGGCAAACGTATCCAGCCCTCGTTGGTTTTTGGTCGCAATTGTCTGTGCAGTCCTCATCATATGTGTCACAATCACGCAATATTGGTATGGGTATCTACCTTGGGCGGGACATTACAAACGATTTACGGTAACAGACCATGACCGCAAGGCTGCTGATATCATCGCACAAATTCCACCCTCTGCAAAAGTGTCTGCACAGGATAAACTCGACCCGCACGTTAGCCAGCGTGAAACCATCTATATTTTCCCACGAATCAGGGATGCGCGGCTGGGTGATGCCGATACCATTTTTGTGGATGTGACGGGTCCCGCATGGCCGCAACACCCCAATGATTTGCGTATGATGGTGGACCGATTGCTGTCTGAAAAATGGGGCGTTCGGGTAGCAAGTGATGGATATCTGTTGTTACAAAACGTTGAACAATACCCATTATCCCCAGTTAGTCTGAATACCAGTCTGAATAAAGGTCAAACGATATTTGATATTTTGCCCCAAACCTTTTATTCTGTTTGGCAGGCGGACACAGATGATTCTCAAGAAACTATTGTTGATTTTGAAGATAAATTACGCTTGCTCGATTTTGCGATCACAACTGATGAGCATGGTGAGTTAGTCACAGAGCTATACTGGCAGGCATTGCAACCGCTAGATGAGGATTATCACTTTTATGTCGGGTATGTGGATAAAGATTGGGGTGTATACCACGATACCATTTTTTATCCACCAAACGCCACCTTATGGTATCCTACATCGTTGTGGGAGCCAGAAACGCCTGTTATTGTGCAGACATTGCCTTGGACACTGCAAAAAGATGATCAACTTATAGAGGAATTTGCGCTGATTTTGGGCGTTTATCGAGGCGGGGATGGTTGGGAAACAGGCAATCGGCTAGGTGTTACGAAGACTGAAGAGACTAGATTTCCCGTTTTGCCAGGCAATACAACCATCCGGCTAGGTGGCTATCAATTGAACCGACCCTACTGGTCGCAATCCCCACAGGCAGATCAATGGCTGGGTATACCTTTCGTGGATGAGCCACTTACAACGCCATTGCATGTGCGATTTGGAGAATCTATCCAGCTTGATCGTGCTGAGTTGTTTGATATTCACATGATGACGACAGCACTGGCTTCGGATAAAGCAAAGTCGTATTCGCAATTCTCATCCGTGTTGCCATTCGCCTTGACTTGGCGAACTGATGCACCGATTGGACTCGATTATAGCGTTTTTGCGCATTTGCTGGATTCCGAAGGCAATAAGATTGCGCAGTTAGACTGGCAACCCTATGACGCTGTCAGTCGGCTCCCCACCTCATCATGGATTGTTGGGCAACCTGTTGTCGATAGACAAGAGCTTGTGTTGCCAGAAACAATCTCTGCTGGTGTCTATGAATTGATTGTGGGATTATATTATTGGCAAGATGGTCAACGCTTGCCTGTGACAGGATTAGAAACGGGACCCAGTGACTTTGTGGTCATTGGGCAGATAACGATAGATTGAAAATACAATTATGGCAGATTTAATTACATTAACAGACCCACGCAGCGCGGCTGCTGAGGCATATCAAAGTCTACGGACCAACATCGAATTTTCAAATTTAGATCAACCGTTGCAAACGCTGCTCTTGACCAGTGCGGACACATCGACGGACAAAAGTTCAGCGTTGGCAAATCTTGCGGTTGTCATGGCACAGGCAGGCGATAGCGTACTCGTCGTTGATGGCGATTTGCGGCGTCCACAACAACACACCATCTTTGGTGTGGATGGCGAAAATGGTCTCTCAAATTGGCTGCAATCCGGAGACGATGTGCCTATCCAAGATACGGAAATCAAGGGGGTGCGCGTGGTTTCGTCAGGACCATTGCCGCCCAATCCCGCAGCCTTGCTCAGTGCAAGACGCTTGACAGGCGCATTGATAGAGTTGCAAAAACATGCGGATTATGTGCTGTGTGATGCGCCACCTGTGTTGGCGGTGACAGATGCAGCGTTATGGGCGAGCAAAGTTGATGGTGTCGTATTGTTGGTCAATGCTGGGCGCACCAAGCGTGACCATGCGCAGCGCGCCAAGGATGTATTGGAGAAAGTTCATGCCAAAATTGTCGGCGCAGTGTTGCTCAATGCTGAACCGGACAAGGCTGTGATTGGCTATTAATTATTCGAGTGAATATGGAAGGTACAAATGGCATTAAGTACACAAGTAGCAGAACAAACTTTACTTGACATCATTCCCAAGTTGCCCCCGTTTCGTCTTCATCAGCTACTCGATTTTGCAAAATGGCTTCAAACGCAACCATCCGTTGATGATGAGTTTGAAGAAAAATCTACACTCGTTACATTTGAATCAGAACTTGAAGAAGAGGACAAACACTGGCAAGCTTTTTATTTAGAAAATCGCGATGAATTTCGGGCAATGGCAGCAGAAGCACTTGCAGAATTTGAGGCAGGGGAGACATTGGATATGATTATTCGGGATGGAGAGATTCGGCCAAAATGATATCCAGGACAACGAAACAATTTTGGAAACACTATCATGCCTTGCCGCGAGAAATACAGATTGCTGCAAACAAGGCTTATGAACTGTGGTTACAAAATCCATCACACCCAAGTCTGCAATTTAAACGAGTTGATTCAGTTGACCCTATTTATTCTGCGAGGGTTAATAGACAGTATCGAGCTTTAGGTATCCTAAAAAAGGATAAAATCGTTTGGTTTTGGATCGGTAAACATGCAGTTTATGACCGATTATTAAATTAGAAGGCTAGTAGAAACTTATGGATAGAGACAAATACGAGTCCCATCCTCAACCCTATACAATCGTTTCTGTGCCTGCACTAGCAGCGGCAATGCGTACCATCTATACACCAGCTTCTCAATCCACATCATATACAACCATCCATACGCATTCAATGATCGCTAGCGGTGCAGGCCCCGTTCAACAGGTAGCATTGCCTGCAACAGTCGGTGAGGAGGCCATAGACGAAGAGTTTCATTGGTATAGTCCGACACTCAGACGCATTGTGCCACCCTATCAAATCAAGGGACAAAGCATTGATGAGGAAGCACAATCCGCAGCCAACGTGGTTAAATATGCCTGTGATCGCTTACATCGGCTCGGCGCAGCCTACGGCGAATGGAAAGAGTTTGATGCCAGTGCCTATTTTGATCTCTCTGCGCCACAGACCTCATTTCTCGTTTCCATCAAAGAGCATGTCGGGATGGTGCAAATCGTTTTCTTTGCTGATCTGCTGTTGCCCTCTTTTCAAAAGGCGTCTCAATTTTGCACACACCACCTTTCGCCTGCCTATTATACATTTTTGTCTGCCTTAACAGAGCGACCCGACAACCGTTTTGATGATGAGGCGGTGTATAGCAAGCAAAAGTACGATGCGGTTTATGAAACAATGTGTACGCATTGGCAACGACTATCACAGGTTGTGCGCCAGACCCAAAATTTGCTTGGGGATCATATCGACTTTTTAACCACCAATGGTGTTCATGAAGAGCGACTCCGCTGGCAACAGTTTTGGCTATCGACATCCCAAAGAACTCAATCATCATACAACAGGCTATTGCCCGTCCTCCATGATATTCCCTCGCTAACACTTTCATTCAACTTTCCTCTGCCTGCATCTCGTCAGGTAGGGCGCATCAAGCGGCTACGCAAAAATCGTGCTTGGCACAAAATGCAGACGAAATGGCAACGTCAACTGACAAACAGCATTTTTGATGAGTTGTTTGAAGTAGATGTCGGTGACACAAAACAAATACACGAACGAAAACTTAGTTGACAAGGGAATAGAGGGCAAACCATGAAAAATCTATTAGTCACAGGTGCAGCGGGCTTTATCGGCTGCAACTTTGTACGCTTACTCTTCCAAAAATATCCGGATTACCATATCACGGTCTATGATAAATTGACCTATGCGGGACGGTTGGAAAACCTGCAAGATGTGGCCGAAACCTATGCGGACCGCTATGCCTTTGTACAGGGGGATATCTGCGATGCGGACAAAGTGAATGAAACTATTGAGACCTATAATATTGACACCATCGTCAATTTTGCCGCAGAAAGCCACGTAGATCGTAGCATCCTCAATCCTGACGCGTTTATCAAAACTGATGTCTACGGGACCTATGTTTTGCTGGAGGCCGCACGTCAACATGGCAATCTGCGCTATAATCAGGTCAGCACAGATGAGGTTTATGGTCACATTGAGGGCGAAAATCGGAGCGGTGAAAACGACTGTATGCGTCCCCGTAGCCCTTATTCAGCCAGCAAGGCGGGGGCCGAGCATCTGGTGAATGCCTATCATATCACCTATGATTTGCCGATTACGATTACACGGGGCGCCAATAATATTGGTCCCTATCAATATCCGGAGAAGGTTGTGCCGCTCTTTGTCACCAACGCGCTCAACGACAAACCACTGCCTGTTTATGGCGATGGCAAGCAGATGCGCGACTATCAATATGTCATGGACCATTGTGATGCGATTGACCTCGTGCTGCATGAAGGCACAATCGGCGAAGCCTATAACATTGGCACAGGGCAAGAACTGACCAACATGGAGATGGTTCAGATATTACTGGATGAGTTGGGCAAGCCCGATAGTCTCATTCAGCATGTCGAGGATCGCCAAGGGCATGATCGTCGTTATGCAATGGACGTACGCAAGATTATGGCTCTGGGCTGGGAACCCGATTACAACTGTGAAGAGGCCATCCGTGCGACAATTCGTTGGTATGTTGACAACGATTGGTGGTGGCAGCCGATTTTAGAGGGTGAATTTAAAGAGTATTACCAACAGATGTATGGCAATCGTCAAAAAATTTCAGCATAGTCACAGAGATCAGAGACCGAATTCTCCAAAGAAAAGCTCGGTTGCTGATCACTGCACACAGATTAATATGTCCGAGCAAAAACGACGGACACAAGCCATTAAGCATCTTCTTCTCAACGGCCATCATCTTTACGTGGCAATTGAACCTGCACAACTCGACCTATTATTCACACAAAATTCAACTTATACAATTTGGACCATAGAAGAAGAGACAACCACAATTAATAAGATTGTGGGTGTTTTGGTTCTGCAAAATCCTCCTACCCAGCCAACCGCCCCCGCTTATCTTGCTGCATTGGCACTCCAAAAGGGCAGATCGCCACTTAGCGATTTATCTCTGCTGATTCGCCACAGTACAGACAATCTATATACCGATGACACCGACAGACCAACCCAACTCGTCGTTATGGGGGCACACAAGTGGATGATCCAGCCATTGCTCCACGCGGGCTTTGAAATTGTGGACCGTATCCAAGTCTTTTCGGTTGATGCCAAAAGGCTTGGGCGTACAGTGCAACAAAATGGGACACGTATCCCTCGTGTACCTATTGAGATTCGCGACTATCGGCCAACAGATATGCCCGCGATGCTTAACGTTGATGCCCAAGTCTTTGACGTGCTCTGGCAGACCCGTGCTGATGAGTTTGCACAGTTGTCACAAACACATCGGATTCGAGTTGCAAGACTTCTGCCTTCTACTGGTATAGATGTTGGTGTAGATCGCTGTAAGGTTGCTGATAAAAGCCGCAATATTCCTAAAGACCTGTCAAACAATCAAGAAGAGCTGATTATTGGCTATGCGGCCATCACAGATCCATTCCTCAATGACGGCTCCACAACGCCAGATTACGCAATATTTACACGTCTTGCTGTTGCGCCAACCATGCAAGGCAAAGACATTGGGTATGCGCTTTTCTACGATTGCTTACAATGGGCCACCACTCACAAAATTGCCACTGTTTTTCTCAATACATCTATAAACAACCAATCTGCACTCAGTTTATATAAAAAATTCGGTTTTCAATACACAGGTGTCACCCAACCTGTCATGATGATGACAACGTAGGGAAATAGTCGGGGTTGGGTCTGCCTTTACGCATAAGACATTTGACCCATCTGAAAAAAGATTAATTTCTGTCATTCAGACGATGCGGATAAAAAGGTTTTATCGCATACTATACCCCAACAGACTATTATGGGTTAGGTTGTCCAAGTTATCTTATATCTGCATAGAATGCTAAACAAAGCAAACATTAAACAAGGTCAGTCATGTCAACACATGACAAACGCAGCTAGAGGCAACTTACGTTGAGCAGAGATACACATTGAAAACTTACATTGAAGGCAGTCAAGGAAGATTAACATGGAGAAGAAACAAAAAATGTTAAACAACAGTCGCTCTTTACTTGTGTCAGAACCAGGTCCACTTTGTAGTGGTCTGCACGCTGTGCTAAACGCCATCTCAGACGTTACAACGGTTCCACTAAAACAGGGTACAAGTGCCACTTTGGATGCTGTGTCAAGCCATCGACCAGCACTTCTGTTAATGAATCCTAACTCATCAACTGAAAATGTCTGCGAAATTGTGAAACAGGTGAAACGCCGTAGTCCAAAAACCAACTGTGTTGTCTTAACCAAACGTATGCAAAATCGTTCCATCATTGAGGCAGCGGGGGCGGATAAAGTCTTGCTCAAAGGCACAAACGCAGCCCAATTGGTCAATGTATTGGAAGGGATGCTTGCTCAGTAGCGTTACAGCTTATCATAATGTATCCTGTAGATACATTATTGTTGATACAGCTTCAAGTAAGTTGCATAAGATAGATACTACATCAACACCCATGTATGTCAATAAAGACAGGTTGGGCAGGGCTTACGACTTTCCAGACCATCATAACAACAAAAGCCTGAGTCATTCATGACCGAATTGACTGGCGAAAGAGGCTAGGACGATTGACGCATTGGACCGCTCATGGAGCGGTCCTTTTGTTTGAGTGGCGGTTGGTTCTTTTCGCAGATGATTTTTACACCGATACCATGTCATAATAGATTCCTAGACAGTTCGTTAAGGTAATCTAAAGGTTGTGAGATTTGGAGAGTGGATTATGAGAGCAACAAAAATCGTTCGCATACTTATGCTGCTGGCGGTGTTGATACTACAGGATTTGGCAATACAAAATTTGCCTGGGCAAAATCTGTATGATTCATCAGCGACCGTTTATGCAGCCAGCGATGCAACGAATACAGAGCCATCAAACAGCTCGCCCACTGGTATAGAACAGGCTGGTGAGGGCGACGAGGATGCAGAATATGAGATTATTCTGCTCCATTTTGATCCCAACATTTCGGACGCAGAGCGCGATGAGATGATTGGTCGAACTGGTGGTGAGCTTGTCAGTTGGATAGCCCCAATCGGCGTCGCCAAAATCCGTGTCCGAGTCAATCCTGATGTGGGCGGCGTAAGTAGCATTCAGGCTGTTGATCCAACACAAGAAGTTATTCAACATGTGGAAGAAGATGGTGAAATTGAGGGATTTTTTGAGCCAAATGATCCTGATATTACCGATCCACAAAAGGTCTATGTGCCCAACACGCTCAATCTATTTTCAGCCTGGGATTATACGACAGGCAGCCCAGATGTTGTGATCGCGGTTTTGGACACAGGCGTGGCATTGGAACATCCAGAGTTCCAGGGACGTTTGTTAACTGGGTATGACTATGTTAACCACGACATGGAGCCTGACGACGATCATGGTCATGGTACCCATGTGGCCGGAATTGCCGCAGCAGGTGTCGACAATGGTCATGGCGCAGCCGGACTTTGTGGCAACTGTAGCGTAATGCCGATTAAAGTGCTCAACGAAAACAATTCTGGCGTTTGGTCTAGTGTTGCCGAAGGGTTGGTCTATGCTGCCGACAACGGTGCAGATATTGTTGTCCTGAGCTTGGGGAGTCCCAATGGCAACCGTGCCGTCGAAACGGCGTTGACCTATGCAGCCGAGAAAGATGTGCTTGTGGTTGCGGCGGCGGGCAATGAAAACAGTAGCAAACCCTTTTATCCAGCAGCATATACACAGACCTATGAGAATGTCATTAGCGTCAGTGCAACCGATCAGTATGATCAAAAGTGGTCTCTAAGCAATTTTGGTGATACGATAGATGTCTCTGCGCCTGGTAATATCATCTATAATGCCTTCTATGATCTGGATAATTTCTATGGCGGCTATATCTTCATGAGCGGGACCAGCATGGCGACACCCCATGTTGCAGGCTTGGCAGGGTTGCTTTTGAGCCAAAAACCGGAGCGTACTAGCACCGATTTGAAACAGGTCATTATTGACACCGCTGTTGATTTGGGTGAGCCGGGTTGGGATCAATATTTTGGCAATGGTCGTATTGATGCACTGGCTGCACTCCAAGCTGGAGCGCAGGTGAACCCATTAACCGCATCGCTCAATGGGCTAACTTGGAATGATTCCAATGGAAATGGTATTATTGATAGCAGTGAACGGTTTAGTGTTCCTGGCATCCAAGTTGATGTATTCGATGCAAGCGGCGAGTTGGTTGAATCGAGTGTCAGTGATGATGTCGGAGCATGGTCCGTTGAAGACTTAGATGGCGGTGTTTATTCGATTAAAGTGAACAGCCCTGACGCGTTGATTGTGACAACACAATCTGAATTTGTTGTTGTATTGTCATCGGCGCAAAAAATGGAGGGGTTGAACTTTGGGTTTGCACCCAAGCCAACCAGCACTGCCATTGATTCAGTCAATGTCATCCATAATGGCACAGATGTTGAATTAAGCTGGGAGGTCACAAGCCAGCTCGTTGACTCATTCACAGTTGAACGATCAACCAATAGCAATGACGGCTATGTAGAAGTTGGGCAGAAAACGGTATCGGGTCTATCTAGTGCGGATAGTGCGCATCATATGATTGTCGATACATTGCCCAACGATATGCAACATTCGGTCATCTATTATCGAATCCAAATTCATCCAGGTGATGCTTATTATGGGCCGATTATGGTTGAACCTGCGGCTGGTACAGACGAACAACCAGACCTTTCTGTAGACCCTGTTGTTGAGGACCCTGTTGCTGAGGACCCTGCAATAGAAGAGCCTGTAACAGCGGAACCAGTTGCGGAAGACCCAAGTCATGACGTGCCTGAAACGGAACCAGTTACTGAGAATGAGTCTAATACTGATACTATCGATGAACCAGAAACTGATGAGCCAGAAACTGATGAACCAAATATAGACCCGGAATCGAGTGCAGGTTCTGGTGCAGAGGAACCTGGCAGTGAGAACGATACCCCACCAGACCAGGACAAATTGACGCAGGTAGACGAACCTATTTTGCATGCAATATATCTGCCAACCGTTATCAAATAATGCTGACCCAAGTAAACGTTCACAAAAACGAGCGATAGTACGTACAATTCGGCTCCACAAAAATGAATATTGTTATAGGGTTTACGCATAAATGCAGGCGTACACGTTTAAGTCTCTATGATTGACAAGATTGTCAATGGTTATATGTGTAAGCTCTATCTTAGGGAAAGAGCCAACGACTTCCTTGTTTGATCAAATATTTTGTGTTGATTGAAGCAAGTTGAGGTTGGATGGCTCTTTCCCGCATGTAAGAACCATGTTAGATATACGTATTTTTGCTCAATTTTAAGGTTTTTAGGCGTTATGTGGTTATGAAAGTATAATTTTTTACGACCTTATGATATGATAGTGATCATAGAAATGAACTTAACTGCGTAGCACCTATGCTTCGTATGACGATTGTTTTAAGCAACAGTCGTTTTTGTGCTTATTGAACCAATCGCTGAACCTAAGTTCTCATCTGATGAGAATGCCAAAACGTCTGTATTAAATCCATATCCAAATCGAGCGAAACTTAGTGAAAAGTGAAGTGCAAACAACATGAACATAGATCATCGAAGCCAAATTGGACACAAAACATACCCACACTCTTTGACAAGAGATACGGCAAGGAGGACATCTGGAGCACCTACAGAGGTTGCTTCGACGGCTTCTTTGTTTGCGTCAAAATCATCATCCTTGCGTGGGGGGGCTGGCGCTTCGTTAAAATCGTCCGCTAGGCTATCAATGCGTTCTTCTGTGGGGGCAGGATCAGTGATGGGTGGAACCGTTGGCTCCGCGCTGGGGTCACATAGCACAACCAGCAGCCAATCGTCTGGCACAATGGGCGAGGGGAATCAGCAAATTAAAGTAATGGTCGTTGATGATGAACGCATGATTCGCAATCTACTCACGATGTCACTCAGACGCATGGGGTATGAAGTGATCACTGCTGAGAACGGCTTGATTGCGCTGGAAAAATTTGCGGAACATGATCTCAGCTTGATTATTTTGGATGTCATGATGCCGGAGATGGATGGCTTCTCGGTCTGCTCCGAAATCCGCAAAGAATCCGAAATCCCCATCATCATTCTCACCGCATTGAGTCGACCAGAAGATACGGTCCTTGGGTTAGAATTGGGTGCGGATAACTATATCACCAAGCCCTTCACCTTTAAGGAAGTCGAGGCGCGTATTCGGGCATTGTTACGACGTGTCTCTCAGTCTTCGGAGTCTACAGGCGCACATATCTCTGAGTTTGGCGATTTAAAATTGAATTATGAGCGTCAAGAAGTGCTACTGGATGACCAGACCGTACCGCTTACACAGACGGAGTTTCGCCTTCTGGATTATTTGGCACGTCATGCAGGACAACCTGTCAGTAAGGGCGATCTGCTCAAGCATGTTTGGGGCTATGAAATCATCGATAACAACAACCTTGTGGAAATTGCGGTTCGTCGTCTGCGCAAAAAAATCGAGGATGATCCCGCCAATCCAGAACGGATTGTCACCCTACGTGGTGTTGGCTATCAATTTAGTCCACAAAATACGGCTCAAAATGCCGGACCATCGGGTCCCACCAATACACTTACAAGCAGCCCAGAAACACCTAGCACACCTACACAAAATGATGATGGTAGTAATCGGGGTCAATCGAGTAATCAGGATACGCCCAAGCGAACTGACTTGCGTGGCCGTATGCATCGAGCGTTGAGTAACGCCATGTCTGTGATTCAAGTGACTTAGGAATACGTAGTCATTTAAGCCGCTATATACGTAGGAACCTGTGCAATGAATGCAATCCTGGCAACATCCAACAATGGGCTGTGAAGACATGTTGGATGTTGCCAGGATTTTTTTATGCGAATGAATCGGGCAACAGACCAAATTTTACGATCATTTAACAGATCAAACCTCACATTTGTCGGCATAGCTTACTTACGCAACACTACAATCGCCATAAGATAGGACTTAAGGATATACTGTACGAGGATTTACACAGTCGTAGCGGCTTCAACTATCAAGCCACTATGAGTCCTATGTGCATCTATTGAGACAGCTAACTATGGACGAAAAACATCTAGACATATTAGAACGTGTAAAACAAGACACTACACTGCCCAACCATCGTATCATTGTCCTCTTTGACGGTGGTTGAGGATTTTGAACAGCCATTGCCGAATGGCTACGCCGGCTGGATCGTCGGCGCACATTATATCTTGTCCCCTTTCAGTGGACATGGGTCTTAGATGGGGTTGGGCTAACGGTGAAGGATTGCGAGGAGGCACTGTGGGCTGTTACACTTTCCACATCAAAAGAGACGACAGCCAAGTATCGTGGTGCGGAAGCAGTTAGTTTTGTCCTAGATGAAATTTTGCCTGTGGGCCGCACTTTTTCAACGATATACAAGCTGCCCTTTATGAAACCCATTGAAGATACAGTGTATCAGTGGGTTGCCGACAATCGCAAGCTGTTTCCCAGTGTTACGCCCGCAATGAAACAAGAGCCACCTTGGGACCCTGATAATTATTAGTATCATCATTTATATGGATTGAATCATAATGAGAAAATTGTCTTTCGCTATCATAACCTTACTTATAGTCGGTTTGGCAAGTCTATTGCCGTTTTCATCGCAACTCAGAACCACTGTCGCCTATACGTCTGCCTATGCACAGGATGGTGAGATGCCAACGGCAGATGAGGTGAATGAGGTTGCGCGCGAAATATGGTGTCCGCTTTGTGCAGGGGTACGCTTAGATTCCTGTGAGTTGACCGCCTGTAAACAGATGAAGGAAGAGATCGCACTCAAACTGTCACAAGGGGAAGACACGGAATCCATCAAAACCTACTTCCTCAATCAATATGGTCCCCAGATTTTGGGTGAACCGCCCCGTGAAGGGTTTAATTGGCTAGCGTGGATTTTGCCCTTTGCCGTTCTCATCGTCGGCGGGGTGTATATGGTGATGAGTGGGCGGCGCATGGTTGCAGTGGGTCGTGCGGCAAATACCCAGACTATGGTGGAATCTGGGGCGGAATCTGGGATAGAATCTGGGGTGGAATCTGGGGCAATGGTCGAGACAGAGTCCGTTGAGAACGGGTCAGACGAAAGTGATGGGACAGGGCAGGAAAAGACGGAAACCAATAAATACACAAAACAGCTTGATGAGGAGTTGAGGCTCTATGAGTGATGTATACAAGCAAGATGAACAGGCACAATCCACTGACGATATAGCGGTTGATGATATGGCTACAGTGACTGAAACAAGTGGGGATGAAACAAGTGGGGATGAAACAAGTGGGGATGCACAGGTAGATACTCATTCATCAGGTCAGGCTGAAAAATCCTCATCATCTACGCGCTCAGTAGCGTTATGGCGTTTGGCAATTGTCGCCGTGCTGTTGATCTTTGTCTGGTTCTTAATGCGAGGTCTACAACGCCAGACCATTTCAGAACAACGCGCGGATGGTACTGCGCCTCAATTTGAGTTTACCACCTTTGAGGGCGAGACTGTGCGTCTTGCCGATTTTGAAGGAAAGGGCGTTGTTCTCAATTTTTGGGCCAGTTGGTGTGAGCCGTGTCGTGCGGAGGCCGATCTACTCGAAGCGACATGGCGTCGTGAAAAAGATCAGGGCATTGTCTTTATTGGGCTAGATTATCTCGATCAGGTTCATGCCGCTGAAAAATATCTGGAAGAATTTGATGTCACCTATCCCAACGGAGCCGACCTCCAGAGCCAATGGGCCAGACGCTATGGCATTAAGGGTGTGCCAGAGACATTTTTTATCACACCAGATGGCAAGATTGCCGAAATTGTTGTGGGTCCCGTGTTGGGGCAAGCGCAACTAGATGGGCTGATTGATCAGATTCGGCCAGAATAAACAACTACCCTGACAGTAACACAGGCATCTTGCCTGTTACAGGCAGGGTAGTTAAATTGAGAGCTTATTAAGAGAGCATACTATGATTTTTAATGTTGGATATCTCATCTTGGTCACGGCTATGATTGTTGCCATATTTGGCATTGGTGCTGGCGCGTGGGGTGGTCAGCGACGCATACCCAGCTTGATCCAAAGCAGTTTTAACGCCGTTTATGCGGTGGCCGGATTGGTGGGCATTGCCTGTATCATCCTATGGTATGGCCTCTTGGCCGATCATTTTGAGCTGACCTATGTCTGGGGGCATTCGGAGCGGGCATTACCCGTCTTCTATAAATTTGCTGCGCTTTGGGGCGGACAGGCTGGTAGCCTCCTCTTCTGGGCCTTAATCCTGTGTGTGTATTCTGTCGCAATGGCAATCTCATTCCGCCACCGCCAGCGTCTCCTCATGCCCTATGTCAATGCGACCATGCTGGGGACAACGTTATTCTTTCTGGTTCTGATGGTCTTTAGCGCCAATCCATTTGAGCAGATTGGTTTTCTGCCACCGGACGGACAAGGGCTGAACCCGCTGTTGCAAAATTACTGGATGGTCATTCATCCGGTGATGTTATATCTTGGCTATGTAGGCTTGGCTGTGCCATTTGCCTTTGCGGTGGGTGCATTGGCAAGCAAACAGTTGGGCAACCAGTGGGTGCGTGTGGTGCGCCGCTGGACCTTGATCCCTTGGATGTTTCTCTCTGCGGGCATCCTCATGGGGAGTCAATGGGCCTATATGGAGCTCGGTTGGGGTGGCTATTGGGCATGGGACCCGGTGGAGAACGCCAGCTTTTTGCCTTGGCTGACAGCTACCGCGTTTCTACATAGCATCATCATCCAAGAACGTCGCGGTATTCTCAAGGTATGGAATTTGGTGCTGGTCGGGTCAACCTATTTCTTGGTGATTCTGGGTACATTCACCACACGCAGTGGTATTCTGGAAAGCGTCCACAGCTTTGCCCGTAGCGATGTTGGCCCCTATTTCCTCACCTTCTTGGTGATCATCCTCTTTGGCTTTTTAGGCTTGATGTTTCTACGGATGCCGCTCATCAAAAGCGAAAATGAGATTGACTCCTTCTCCAGCCGTGAAGCCGCCTTCCTTGCCAACAACTGGCTCTTTGCAGGCATCACCTTTGCCACGTTGTGGGGGACATTTTTCCCCATGTTTAGCGAAATCATCACAGGCGAACGTATCAGTGTTGCGGCCCCTTGGTTTAACAAGGTCAATGGCCCGCTCTTCCTCCTCTTGCTCCTGCTACAGGGTATCGGTCCCCTGCTGGGTTGGCGACGCACCAGCCCCGCCGCCCTCCAACGTCAATTGCTGTGGCCGATGGCCATCACCATTGTCTTTGCCGCGGGCTTCTCGTTTTATAGCCAACGCGTCTATGCCGTCATCGGTCTGAGCATCTGTGTGCTCGTACTGGCGACGATACTCCAAGAGTTTGTGCAGGGTGTCATCGCCCGACAGACTGTGACCCGACAATCGGGCAACAGAGAAAATCCACTGACATCGCTCTATCGCCTGATGCGACGGAATGGACAACGTTATGGTGGCTATGTGGTTCACTTGGCGATTGTCATGATTGGTATTGCGGTTATTGGCAACGAGTTCTATCTGACAACAACCAATGTCACCTTGACCGAAGGGGAGCATGTTGAGCTATCCGGGTATACCTTCACCTACACAGGACTGCATCAAGACCGACAGGCCAACTTGACCGAGGTCAGTGCGCATTTGTTGGTGGCTGAGACGGGTTCAGGACGTGTCTTAACAACCGTGCGTCCACGTCGTAATCTGTATGACAAGACACCGGATATGCCTACCAGCGAAGTGGGTCTGCATATGCGTATCCATGAAGATATTTATGTTGTGTTGAATGGATGGGAAGCTGCTGACAAAAATGCGACCTTCTCGATCTTTATCAACCCACTGACAGTGTGGATGTGGATTGGTGGTATTGTGATTGTGTTGGGGACATTGATATCTCTGTGGCCGCATCCTGTGCGCAAAGAGGTCCATCAACGAACTGCTGCTGGCGGGTATGCTCGACAGACAGCATAAATAATAAAAAGCATCTATTTTAGTAAAATCCAAGAAAGCAACTACGCAATTATGCTTATTGTCACGGTACTTATTGCCACCATTATTTCATTTATAGCGATTGGCTATGTTGTTTGGCCGCTCTACGACCACAGCGCACTCAATCTCTCCTTTGCACCCAAAGACGAATTGCAAGATGACGGCTCTACCGCTGATATCTTCTGGGAAGATGAGCGTTTATCCGAATTGATTGTGCGCAAGGATGCCGTGCTGCTCTCGATCAAGGAACTGGAGTTTGACCATCGCACAGGCAAATTAAGCCAACAGGACTTTGACCTGTTCAACCATCGTCTCCGTCAACAGGCCGTGGGGCTATTGCGCCAGATTGAAAGGCGTTCGCCTGATTTGGCACAGTTGGATGAGCAGGTGGAAAAAGACATTGCGGCGATGCGCGAGACAGAAACAGTATCCGCAGCCTCTGAGACAACCTCGTCTCCAGAAAACCGCCACTGTCCTACCTGCAACAACCCCATCACATCGGCGGATAATTTCTGTGCGAAGTGTGGGACGAACTTGTCAGATACAGCTTCGGCCTAAAACAACGTAAATAATAACGCTTGGGATGTGGAAACATCTATGTTGTTATCACCCTGCCACCCACTCACCCTGCCACCCATTCACCCTGCCATCCACTCACCCTGCCACCCATTCACACTGGAATGCGCTCACAAGACTCAATCACCGAAACCAAATCCTCCGGATGGAAGGGCTTGGCGACAAAGCCGTTCATACCCGCTTCGATGCTGCGCGCACGGTCCTCTTCCATGACAGCGGCAGTCATGGCGACAATGGTGGGCTGGCGAATCGGGTCAAGCGTATCTCGTATCTGCCGCGTCGCCTCTAGCCCATCCATTTCGGGCATCTGCATGTCCATCAACACCAGATCATAGGGCTGTCGATGGGCGGCGTTGAGGGCCTCTTGCCCATTTGCCACCACATCGGCGCGGTAGCCAAGACGATTCAACACACGGAGGGCCACTTTTTGGTTGACGGGGTTATCCTCGGCCAGCAAAATTCGCAAGGGGTGGGTGTTGCCCAACGTATTGTCGATTTGATTGATTTGTCGTTGTGAGCTTGCTGTTTCAGCAGTGGGTTCGACCGATTGAATACCTGCATAGGCCAAGATGGTAAAGTGGAAGGTCGAGCCTTCGCCCTCAACACTTTCGACCCAGATTTGACCACCCATCAGCTCGGTGAGCTGTTTACTGATTGCCAAGCCCAGCCCTGTCCCGCCATATTTGCGTGTGGTGGAGGCGTCCACTTGGCTGAAGGAGTCAAAGAGTGTCTCTAGTTTTTGTGGCGGAATGCCAATCCCGGTGTCGCTGATGGTGAAGTGGAACCGATATTGGTTGGTGATTTTTGGATAGTCACGAGGCAAAGCCTCATGTGTATAGGTCCCATTTGTATGTACACCATTTGTCGAGGCCCCATTCAAACTGTTGGTATGAATCAAATGATCCAACAGCAGTTTGATGTCCACAGGCAGACTTTTCACCGCTTTGGCTCTGATCGAGAGCGTAATTTCGCCTACTTCGGTAAATTTAATGGCATTGGAAAGCAAGTTGACCAAAATTTGACGGACACGAGTCACATCGCCATAGATAATGTTGGGCATATCCTGATCATAACGCTGGATCAGGCGTAGATTTTTGTCGTTGGCCGCAGAGCGCAAAATGTCAATTGCATCGTCAGCACACTCGTGGACTGAGAATGGCTGAATTTCTAAATCAAGTTTACCCGCTTCAATTTTCGAGAAGTCAAGGATATCGTTGATGATCTCTAACAGCGACTCGCCACTACGACGAATGGTTTGTACCGAGTCAAACTGCTCATCATCCAAGTCGGTTTCTAAGAGAAGACTGGTCATGCCGATGACGCCATTCATGGGGGTGCGAATTTCGTGGCTCATGTTGGCAAGGAATTCACTCTTGGCCTGGTTAGCCGCTTCGGCGCGATCTTTGGCCTGAATCAAATCGCTCTGCGTCGCCTGTAATTCTCGCAACGTTTCTGAGAGATCGCTGGTACGCTCTGCGACTTTATCCTCAAGAATATGATAGGAGTCCGCCAACTTGGTGGACATATCGTTGAAGGTCACGGCAAGATGCTCGATTTCATCCCCGGTCTGAATATCAAGACGATGCTCCAAGTTGCCATCCCCCAAAATCTGTGCGCCCTCACGGAGCTTTTGCAACGAGGAAAAGATGGGCATGAGCAGCCAGCGAAATTGGATAAAGGCGACGACAAGGATGATTGCCATGTCAATAAATTGAATGACCAAGGCCAGTTGCTGAATTTGACGGATGCGTGAGATGGCGAGTGAATCCTGTTGCTGCGCCGTGGAGATAATCTCGCGCAGATAGAGGTCTATGTCGCGGCTAAAGGAATTGATGGCGCGGACATCCTGCTGAAATTGGGGCAACGATGATGGCGCATCATCCAACCCGGACACCAGATCGTCCAGCAATGCCTGACGACGGCGCACAGCATCAATGTCATCAATGGACACATCCAATGTCTCCAACAAGGTGAGGTCGGTCAAGAATTTGTTACGCTCTTCGGTATAAAGCGATAAATCGGAGGCATCTTGATCAAAAATCACAAAATCTTTCAGAACCGTGATCTGTTCACGAAGCGAAATGGAGAGATTGAGGGCAATGGTCAGTGCTTGCTCAGATCGTTGTTGGCTTTCAAGTACGCTGTTTTCTAGCCGGCGCAACAAAATTGTGCTGCTGATTGAGAGAACAATCGACAGCACAATAATGATGACATAGGGTGCAATAAATTTAGTAGACAGGCTCAATTTCATAATTCGTCGTCTGTATATTTGACCCCTCCCCCCCTGCTAAGGGAGGGAACTATTCCTCCCCCTAGTAGGAGGTTAGGAGGGGGTCATTCGTCGTCTGTATTCTTTTCTAAGTAAACCCAAAAACAAAGGATAGTATCGCAGGTTGGCTACCTGCGTCACAGATAACCAATCTGTGATACTGGTTTATACTTTCCTATTTAATATAAAATAATTAGAAATAGCGGAGGATGGCCTTCTCTAATGCCAGTCCGGTCGCATTAGGACCCAAAGGGTACCCCTGCTCCCTCCGCTTATTTCTAAAAACTTATTTGGCTTTACTTAGAATCGTCTGTATGTTCCGAATGGAATCGTAATCTCGATCCTGCACCAGTGTATAGCCGAGTGCGGCAATCCCACGCACATCCACCAAACCTTCTGGTGTATCGAGCAGTACTTTTTGAATCTCAATACGCTGCTGTTCGGTCAATGTACCTGCCGCCACAATCGGCTCGTTGGGAATCGGTTCAGATTCCCACAGGATGGTGCATTGGCCGTTAAACGCTTCATTTTCGTGTTCAAGTGCTGAAAAGGTGGATTTATTGATGCCAATGGCATCGACCTTCTGCGCCATCAGCAAGGCTACATTGCTATCATGATCACCCGCATAGATCACTTCTGAAAAATTGGGCATTTGGTCCATCGTTTTAAACTGCGCAATCGGTGCAAGATATCCAGAGGTCGAAGATTGGCTGACAAACCCAAAGCGTTTGTCCTGTAAATCTGCAAGTGAGTTTATGTGTGATTGCGAACTGGTGAGAATAACGCTGGTAGACCAAGGTCGTCCCGTCCCTTGGCTAATCGCAGCCACGAGCGGCTCAATTTGAGGATTCTGCGCTTTGGCCTGGATGTAGGATAACGCACCCAGATAGGCAAGATCAACCTGCTCATTCACAATTAACGCTATTGCGTCATCATAAGTTTCAGCTATGTCCAGATAAACCGGAACCCCCAGCCTATCTTGGAGATGACTGGCGAGTTTATAGAGTTTGGCTTGATGGATTGTTGTGCTTTGTGCCGGGATGACGGCAATCTTCAGTTGGGTAAACAGCGGGGCATTTGTGTTGCTTGGCATCATCCGGTTGATGAGAGGCAACCCGATCAGGCTGGATTCGGGCAGGGGGTCGATTAACCTCTCTTCTGCGGGCGGCGGGGTATGCGCAACAGCCGTGCCCGTGCTATGCGAGAATGATGTCAATAGGTATTGTACATACATCACGCTTGCCATAAGCACAAAGCACAGTACATAAAAGTACTGGATATCTTTTTTGTTATTAAATTTCATAGAGTATATTTGTAACGTTTCAGCGCGAAGTTATGCGTTTATTATCCAACAAATACTGTCCAACCCTTGGGAGGCAACCATAAACTAGCCTATATGACGAGGCCGCGTATCGTCACCCTCCAAAGGGTTCACCGTAAAGGTTGGGTTGCAAATAAAATTATAATTTCACACTGACTATATTGTATCAAAAAATCTGTCTTGTTTTAAGTTAACAAATCATTGTAAAATACTCAAGGTGAAATTGCCGTACATCAGCCCATTCATTTGTCCTGAACAAGGCCAAAGCCAAGTCAAGCGAATAGACGATGCAGAAAGGTATTTCACCTTTACAATTTAATTACAAATCTATAACGAAAACATGCTTACAAAATAAGTAAGGTCGTCTGTTTCATGATTTTGCTATATCATGAACGATGTTATTATAGATGAGAAGATTACTTATTTTTTTAGAAATTTCTATCATAAATTACAATTTACTTAATACATATAGGAGAAAGCAATGAGTTCTATACAATCAATC
>JBCCFC010000016.1:0-25550 GCA_039029935.1 Chloroflexota bacterium | reverse complement strand
TTGATAAGGACAAGGATGCGCACAACCTATATATCAACACTGGATGGGGAGACAATCTCAAAGCAACAAAGAGGGGTTGGGTTTGTCTGGACATTGTAGGAGGATAATTTCCTTGTTTTGGATGTACCAGGAACAATCATTAAGTCTGGCCCAACGCGATCTTGCTCGCCTTCTTCATCCAAATACAGCAAAAACGTATCCATCCATAACATCATGCCATTTTTGCGTAGCCATTTGTGGGTGAGTTCCCAGATATCGCCTAGTGTTTCGCCATGTGGTTGTCCCCCGGGCATCAAATCCTCCTCTGTTTGGTAGGCATATGGGTCTGTATCGAAATTATCCCCAATGTGATCTGGAATCCATTTGGGTCTATTTTTTCGACCTTGGTCTTTTTTAGCAGGTGATTTATCGGGTGATTTCCTCGGTTGTACAAAAAAATGAGCAACTGATTGATAGCTTGGCTTTTCAGGGGTAACGATAGCCCTATTTAGGTTTGTTTTCTCTAATGGGGCTGCTGCCACAGAGGGTTTTGTTATTGGCTCATAAATTTGTTCCATTTTGATACCTCTCTTACGCTACTATAGACCACGTCATTGACCATATTGATGATGCAGAATAGCACTCGTTTTCTACATTGTCAAAATCATATCACTCACGCCCAATTTTGCGGTAAGACGTGGTTACAAACAAATTCAACAAATTTGACATATTCGTGCCACAATTCGCTGCTATCTTTTGAGATTATAGAAGGAGTATACCTTCAAACGAAACGGCAAAAATTGAAGAGTAAATTTGAGGTAAAAAATGAGGTGAAAAATGAGTAACAAAACGGCAATACCAACTCAGCCCAAACAGCGGGTCATGGCACTGGATGCATTACGGGGCTTTGCTATGCTGGGTATCCTGATTGTCAACATCGGCTATTATGCGGGCTGGGATGGTTGGTCTGCGGGTGATAGTACCCAACAAGCAGTTACGCAGTCTATGAACTGGGTCAACCCAGGCTTGATCACACAGCTATTTGTCCAAATCTTTGCGGACTCGAAATTTATCACCATCTTTTCGCTGCTCTTTGGGAGTGGCATCGCCATGATTGTCACAGGCATGAAGCGGCGTGGGCTAGACGCCAGAGGGCTACACTATCGCCGTCAACTCTGGCTGTTGGTAATTGGCTTGGTGCATTTCCTCTTCATCTGGGATGGCGATATTCTGATGATCTATGCCATTTCCGGCATGATTGTCTATCTATTCCATACACGACCACCCAGACAATTGTTGACGCTGGGCATTGTGGGCATCCTATTCGCACCGCTGGTCACGATGGCGATGGCACAGATTTCTATAGGAATAGATTGGTCAGGATTCGTCGAAACGACAAGTGGCACAGGCAATTGGCTGGCAATGGCGCAGTCTCGTCTCGCCTATATCATCGGCGATTTGTCAGATGCGATTGATTTCCGCATTATGGGGCTGATGCTTGCAGGGATGGCCCTCTATCAGTGGGGCGTGGTGTTGGCGCAAAAGTCGCTCCAGTTCTACAGAAGCATGGCGTGGATTGGGCTAGGCATGGGGCTACCCTTGGCCGTGTTGAGTGTATTGCCTTGGGTGGGTGGAACCGACCGTTTTGCGGTCATCGATCCAAACTATTGGGGAAGCCTCTTTATGGCATCTGGGTATATTGGCCTCATCATGCTCATTGCCAAAACCGAGCTATTGCCCCGTGTCACCGAGCGACTGGCGGCGGTAGGGCGTATGGCCCTGACCAACTACCTCATGCAATCCATCCTCTGTGCGCTGCTGATGTATGACTATGGGCTGGGCTTGGGTGTGCGGCTGGGTAGTGCGCAACAACTGCTGATTGTCGGCGGCGTCTGGGCATTGCAATTATGGTGGTCGCCGCTCTGGTTGCGTCACTTCCGCTTTGGCCCCTTTGAATGGATATGGCGTTCGTTGACCTATATGAAGTTGCAGCCGATACGCATTCAACCTATCGGCAGAATTGGTGTTGAGCAATTTAGTGGTTGAATGAACAGTGATTCAGCGATATAATAAACAGGTAAATCATTCTATCGTTTGAATTCGTATATTTATGACGGGATAAAACAATGAGCATACCTGTTTATTTCCAAGCGCATCGCGGCTCTGTTGATGAAGCACCAGAAAATACGTTGGCGGCATTTCGCCATGCATGGCAGTTCCCCGGAGCAATCCCAGAGACAGATGTGCGTACCACTGCTGATGGCGTACTCATCTGTCTGCATGATGCGACCCTCGCGCGGACAACCAATGCCGATGAACGCGCTAAAGATGTGGATGTCGCTAGCATCCCATTGGCGCAGATTCGTCAGTGGGATGCAGGTGTGCGCTTTGACCCAACCTATGCAGGTGCGCAAGTGCCAACCTTGGATGAACTGCTCACCATGCTCATGGCCGCACCAAACCGTCGTCTCTATCTTGAACCCAAGGCCGCAACGTTACCCGACTTGGAGGCCATCATCACGCACCATAGCTGTCTGGACCGCCTGATATTTGTGCATCACTCGCCGGCATTCTTACAAGAGATTCGACTGCGCTTTGGGGGTGTTCCCACGATGACATGGCTGGGTGGTTCACCCACGACGATTCAAGACAAATTTGAGACACTGGCAGAAACCAATTTTGTAGGCATCACACAACTGCAACTACACCTGCCCACAATTGCGACAGAGCCACATATTGTCTATGCATTTGACGATGACTATCTGAGGAGTGTGCAGGAGCGTGTACGGATAGCTGACGTTACATTGCAATTGTGTCCATCTGCGGTGGATGACGTGTCACTGCGCCACTTAGTTGACTTGGGTGTACATTGGTTTGTGACCGATGCACCTGAGAAATTTTCTCAATGTCTATCCCGTGCAGAAGACAATAAAGGTTGAAAAATGATTACGCGAACGAGAAAAGGTCAAGGGTGATAATCTGTGGTCGTTGTTGCCTTGGCCCGGGAAATAACACCCACTTGATAGCCAGACTTACGATAATCTATCAAATCTCAGATTACAAAGCAGTTTTTCAAACTTTTTGTCAAAAACACATTGCTTATGATGCATCTTTAGGATTAATAATTAAATACCGTGCAGTCATTTTTCATGGAGAATCAACGTGTATAGATTGATAATATGTTTATTGTGTGTTTCTGTGCTAGCATTATTCATCGTATCTACGGCAACCATGACAGGTAGCCCGCCTATCAACGGTTTTGATGCAAGCCAGCAAGCAAAACCGGGAATAAAGCCCTTGGTACAATCCCAAACAACGCCAACCCCAACCGCCACACCCGTGATGAGCGTGTCCTTGACACCGACTATCACACGCTCACCAACAGCTACCTGGATTGTTTTCCCCACACCAGACTTAACAGCGGAGGCTGAGGCTGGAGCTGGAATAATTGAACTCCCCGCTACTTCCTTGACACCGACTGTCACACGTTCACCAACATCTACTCGATTCGTCTTTCCCGCTCCGGATTTGACAGCGGCGGCGACATCTGGAGATGGAATAATCCAGATCAATATACCTACCGCCACAAACACCCCTGTCCCAAATGACGTGCCTGTGTATCTTTGGTTTTTGCCTTGGGTTGGGCATTAGGGCTAACTATTCACTCACCATTAAGATCGTTGCAGAAATCGTCGCCGGAACCAATCCGCAATGCCATGTCGAGATGTGTATACAATAAACCCAATTAACACCAAGTCCAGTGTATGCTCAAAGATGATGAAGGGAATGCCATACCGCTCTGGGTCCCAATAGCTGACTGGACTCATAAAGCGCAAATCCCAATTGAATGGGAAGAGCAGAAGCGGACCATCATCGTAGTGGATAGGGATGTCAATCAACGTGTGCAGCATACAGGCACTGGCAAACCAGAAAATCCATGCTCCCCAACCGTCACTGCGTTGACTTTTCCAAAGCCAATAACCCACAAGCATATAAATCAACACCAGCAGCGGGCTGTGTAACACTTGTTGTTCGGCAATCACCCAAGGGTTATTAAAGAACCAATCGTCAAAGAGCTTGGTAGTAAGCGATTCTGGATTAGGGTTGCCGGGATCAATGTTGATGCCTCGTGCCAGATCATAGGCGATGAAGGCGATGCTGTTAATCGTCAACAAGAAGTCGGGCATGATGGAGCCAAGCAACAGTCCACCCACGCGTAGTGGCGGTAAGTTTTTTTGACCCCAAGACCATTGTTTGAGTGGGCGGCGTAAGACCGACGTAATGATAAAATGTGAATAAGTTTGCATAGGCTACTTCCCCCAATACATAGTTCCATAGGCTTTTTCACAGTGGTCACGCAATTTGGCATCATCGTGCATGTATAGATCGCCAAAGCGGTCCACTGCAAACACTTCACCGTTTTCGCTGTCTAGCCCTTCGGTCAGAAAACACGGTTGCCCCAATACAACGTCTGCCGCAACACGCCCGATCCCTGCTGAATAGGCAACACCCGCCACCTGACAACCCGTCGCCACCACCAGTCCAGCGATAGCTTCGACCTCATCAACCATCATCTCCGCGTCAGGTGTCACAGTCGGCAACCCGCGCCGCTCTTGGGCAATCGGCACATCTGCCAGCATCGGGAAATAATGGATAGCCGTTTCCTGGAGACGGCTATAATAAATCGCATCCGCTTCTAACGACGCAATTTCAAAATCAGCGGGAAAATCATCCATGTCAAAACTGAGTGGTCGATAGCCATAGCCACCCACCAACATGCCACCCTTGTGGGGGCGCACATAAAGTTGTGGCTCGATAACACGCACAATCGGCCAGGCTCGGTCAACGGTATTCATGGGCACGGTCACATAGGCTTGGTGACGAACGGGTACACTAGCGACAGAGATGTCACGGCTCTGCATTAACTGACGTGTCCATGCCCCTGCTGCCACGACAACATGCTTGGCCTCAATCATGCCTCGGTTGGTCTGGACACCACAGATACGGTCATGTTCAATACATAGCTTGGTTACACGTGTATTTGTTTGAATCACCACACCTCGATCACGCGCCGCCGCTGCATAGGCCAGTGCCACGGACTTAGGTTCATCGATATAGCCATCACCGCCGTTCCAAAGAATGGAGGCAGGTGATTCTGGAAAGTGGAGCGATGGTACAAGCTCACGCGCGGTTTGCTCGTCAATCAGATAAACGCTGTCATCTTGCAATGCGTCCGCAGTTTCGACATATCCTTGCAGTTGTGGGGTATATGTAGGCGTCATGGCAATGCGTAGACTACCACTCGCTTGAAAATTGATAGCGTACCCCGTTTTGTCAGCAAAATTCTGGAGAAATGTAGAGCAGTAGTCAACAAATTGGCGCGCACTTTCTTTGTATGTAAGGTGTGCTGTCTGACCTGCGGCGTTGGGTGTCGTCCCGCTACCGAGCGGACCTTTGTCAAGCAACAACACATCTTTGCAGCCGGACTCTGCCAGATGAAAGGCAATGCTTGCGCCAATGACACCACCACCGACAATGACGACATTGGCCGTTTGTTTGTTGCTCATAATCGTAGCCCGCCTTCCACCAAGAGTTGGCGCATCAACTGGATATGTCCTAAGTGCGTGGCCGTGTGTTCTACCACATGCAACATACACTCGCGTTTGGTCATGGAGCCTTCCTCAAAGCCACCTGTTAAACTGAATTCAGCGGGTGGGTGTGCAAAATCATTCATGATGATGTCCGGCATGGTGTCCAGCAAGGCATGGCAGTCCGCAACCCACTGTCGAAAGCGCGCACAGAGTTCTGCACTATTACCACTCGCGTGAAACTCTACCGAACGATTGCGCGCAACCACCTGTTCCCCCACAAGCGACAACACCCAGAATTCACCCATCCCCACCGTGTGCGTCCCGATGGCGTAGAGTGTGTTGGTATCTTGAATGGGTAATGCTTGATTGAGTAAGTCGTCACTCAGTGGCTCAATTTCGCTGAGAATGTCCTCAACAAGCCGCTCGATATATTGTGCATAGGTTGTGGGTTCACTATCGCGTCTGATACTGTTGTCATGTAATGTAGTTGTCATAATCATATTTTCACCGCAAAAGAACAAAGGACAGTAACACAGGTTGACTACCTGCGCCACAGATAACCAATCTGTGTTACTAATTCATCCTTTTGTATTCATAAAAATTAACGTCAATGGACATATTGGTCGCCAAATTTTGTGCATTGACAAACCGAATACCGACATACCGAATACCGACCAACTATCTACCCCAAGGCTGGATAAAGTCTTCCTCTTCCACACCCAACGAATCGGCGATACGCGTGATATAGTTAAAATAGGCAATGACCTGCACCGCGTCATGGATGGCACGATCATCAAACCCATGTTGACACAGCATATCTAGGTCACTGGGGGTCATCGTATGTTGCTCTTTGGTCAGCTTGGCGGCAAACGCACACAGTGTACGGTCGGCTGCAGATAAGGGTGCTTCGCGCCAGTCACGCGCAATGGCATGAACCAGTGCATCGGCAATTGTGTCATCTTCTACGTTTTCTGAGTTGATCTCATCACGGAGATCATTGGCATGAGCTTGTGTTCAATAGGGACAGGCCAACTCTGCCGAAACCACCGTTGCCAGCATCTCGCGCTGGAAGCGGCTCAATGGCGACTCTTTGTGCATAATGCTACCATACAGCTTCATACTGGAGGTCAACACGCTTTCGTTGATACTCATCACACGAACAATATTCCACACCCGCCCGGCTCGCTCAATCGCAGCATCAAACTCACTCTTGAGTTTTCCTGTTGCCTGTTCAATTGGAATTTGGTGAATCCATGCCATAGGTTTTCTCCTACAATTTTCGCCTTAGAAAGAATATGTTATGATAGAGATAGACTTATTATTGCCTGTCGCAAATCTACGTAAGAGGAGTATACCATGTCGAAGACAAAACTTTCTATTCAAGGAGAGTCATTTCTCATCAATGATCAATTAACCTACGCTGAAATTCCCAACAGCAGCCCAAGTGCGCAAGGGCTTTTGATGAATGCCCGCTTTATTCAAGGCATCTTTGATGACAAGGCTGATCCACGCCGCTATGACCGCTTTGGTCGCACATTTGATCCAGAACAGCACACCGACGACTTGATTGATGCTCTACCTGCTTGGTATGAGGTGGGGTTGCGCGGTTTTACGGTTGGTTTTCAGGGCGGTGGCCCCTGTTTTACGATTGACAACGATACGATTGATAACAATCCCTTTGGTGAAGATGGCACACAGCTAGACCCTGCCTATGCTGCACGGATGGATCGTCTGATTCGTGCAGCCGATGACATTGGTATGGTTGTGATCGTCAGCTACTTCTACGGCACACAGGCAGCGCGCTTGCGTGATGGCAAAGCGGTACGCAATGCAGTCACCACTGCGTCTAACTTTCTCCGTGATGGCGGCTATACCAATGTCATTATCGAAGTTGCCAACGAGCATGACATACCCCCATTCCAGTCGCACCCCCTCCTCTACTATCCCGAAGGTGTCGCCGCGCTCTGTGACTTGGCGCGTACGGAGTCCGGCGGAATGCCTGTTGGGTGTAGCGGGAAAGGCGGCTCTGTCTTCCGCGAAATTGCCGAAGCCAGCGATGTTATCATCATTCACGGCAATGGCTGTACACGTCAAAGGCTTTATGACATGATTCGCTTGGTGCAAAGCTGGGACCTCAACCGCCCCATTGTGATCAATGAGGACTCACATGCCATCGGCCAAATGGAAGTCACCTATAAAACGGGTGTCTCGTGGGGATACTATAATAATTCCACCAAACAAGAACCACCCGCCGATTGGGGCATTACCAAAGGCGAAGACCAGTTCTTTGCCTGGCGCATGGCAAAGGGTATTGGGATCGACCTGCCAGATATTCCCGCAGAAGAACAGTATTATTTGCAGGGTGTTGAACCGCACCTAACCTACGAAGGTCAACGGTGGATTCGACTCGCCAGCCTCTATCCCGAAACCGTCAACTTTGTCGATTACTATCGTGATGGTGAGCTGTACTATACCAGCTATGACGAACCCTATCCCATTCACTTCAAGAGCAATTGGCGACAGGGTGGTGTGGATATTCAGTCGCCGGATGAAAAGTGGACGGCGGTTGTGCATTTGAATGATGGGCGTGTGCTTGAGTTGGGTTAAATATTCGGTGCATTACATTGGTCCAATAGGTTGAAAAATTAATGCATTATTCAGCCTATTGGACCAATGTAATGCATATAAGCACTCATCAAATATGATGTATATGAGTGTGAGTCGCTATGGATGAGGAAAGTCATTCGGGCTGTCGCCCGATGCTCAGGCAGGATGCCTAAGCAACTGCGACTCAAATGACATTTGACACGCAAGAAAATCTGTGCTACCCTTTGTTCTCTAACCATATTCATATCAGCGATCAAGTGGGGAACAATGACAAAACAACATCAAGCCAACCCAAATAAGCAATCCAATACATATCTGATTGACCAAGCACAGCTATCTGAGAACGATAATGCGGAAAAAGAAAAAGTCTTCCGTGCCGACTACGACAGCCCGTGGAAAGAGATTCTTGAGGATTTTGAGGACTTTATCCTCTTCTATTTGCCAGACCTCCATCCTGAAATTGACTGGACCAAAGCTCCGGAGTTTTTGGACAAAGAGTTGCAGCAGATTGTCGGTGATGCCGAAACGGGGCGTCGCTATGCCGATAAATTAGTAAAGGTCTGGCTCAACGATGGCAGTGAGATGCATGTATTAATGCATGTTGAGGTGCAAGGTGCGCGTGAAGCGCAGTTTGAAGAGCGCATGTATATTTATCATTATCGCATCTATGACAAATACAAAACGCACGTTGTCTCTATCGCCATTTTGACCGACGATGATGCAAGCTGGAAGCCCAAGGAATATAAAAAGGAACGTTGGGGCTGCAAAATTCATTTTGAGTTCTTGACCAAGAAGCTGTTGGATTACAAGCCCAAATGGGCTGAGTTGGAACAAAATCCAAACCCTTTTGCGGTTGTGACGATGGCAAATCTGAAAACGATGGAGACATTGCATGACCATGAAGAACGACTGCGCTGGAAAGTGTGGATGGTGCGTGAACTCTATAAACGTGGCATCAAAGACGCAAAGATTATTCGGCTGGTCCGTTTTGTGGATTGGATGATGGCACTGCCAGACCCATTGCAGGAAGCATTTCAAATTGAATGGAGTACGATTGAGGAGGAAAATAAAATGATGTATATGATGGATTTTGAGCGCAAAAGCTATGATCGGGGCAAACTTGAAGGTATTGAAGAAGGGCACCTTAAAAATCAACGAGAAACTGTTCTGAACATATTGAATCGCCGTTTTGAATTGACCAAAGATTTCAGAAATCTGGTTCAAAATTTATTGGAGAATATTTTTGACAAGGAAGAGCTAGAATCTTTGGTCTATTATGCTGTTGAGATTGAGGACCCTGAGCAGATTTCACAGTATCTTCCTGCTATGGCCGTTTAGATTGTCGATTCGATAAATAAATCTTGGATAGATTTAACAATGATGTATTTGAGATTGATGAACCTGACGAAATTTTACAACATCCTATAGCCGTTTAGACCACCAAAGCAAGCGTAATGATGGTGTGCCGAGTTTTTTCAAAAAACTCGACACACCATCGCCTACGTCAACTATCATCACACACCACTGCAAACTAACGCACAAACGTTTATGACCAACCATTCATCACAGCCAACGTACGACGTGTTTGAACTCCTCATCGGCCAAGCCTCTGCCGATGCCACCTACCCGTTAACCATTACGCAAGCACCAGCAGGTGAAGGCACAGGTATTTCTACAATCGACCCACAGGATGAGGAGTTACAGGATGCGTTAGCAGCCTTAGAAGATGGCGACTTTGATGCCGAATTCTTGCAGGATGTCGGGGCGTTTCTTTTTGAGGAAGTCTTTCCTGACGAGATTATCTCTCTCCTGCGCTCAAGCATCAACTTGGTGCGGGGGCGTGATTACGATGAGGAGGATGACGCAGCGCAACACCTACGCATTCGCCTGCGTATTGAAGCACCGGAACTGGCAACGCTGCCGTGGGAACTGCTCTTTGATGGTGATGAGGACGCGTTTATCGCGATTTCGCCAGAACTACCCTTGGTCCGCTATGTGCCAGCACGTCTCCCTGCTCGCCCGATGCAGATTACACCGCCGTTGCGTCTATTGATTGTGATTGCCAGCCCTGATGACCTTGGTCCGCTGGGCTTTGACGAGATTGACACCGCACAAGAACAGACCATCATTCTCGAAGCACTCTCTGATTTGGTTGACCAAGACCGTATCCAAGTGCATATTGTCGATCATGGCACACCTGCCAACATCAGCCAAGCGATGCGCTCCTTTCGACCGCACATCTTTCACTTTATCGGGCATGGCGTGTATGATGGTGACGTGGCGCATGTTGTGTTGGAAGATGATGAGGGCAATGCTGAACCTGTCAACGAACGCACTTTCCGCGAGTTTTTTACGGGGAGTAATGATACACGCTTGGTCATCCTTAATGCCTGTCAGACCGCCACTGCCTCTTCCATCCGTCCACTGGCCGGACTGGCCCCGCTGATTCTGCAACGCAAACTCTCTGCCGTCATCGCCATGCAATACCCCATTAGCGACCATGCGGCCCATGTTTTCTCGCGTGAATTTTATCGCAGCCTTGCCACAGGCTATCCTGTTGATGCCTCTGTTGCCGAGGCGCGCAAAGGCATCTATATGGATGGCGATACTACTGCGCTAGATTGGGTTGTGCCAGTACTCTTTATGCGCTCTAAGGATGGGCGACTCTTTGAGCTTGACGAGCCTGAACCTGCCACGACATCGCTACAAATTCCACCACCGCCAGAACCAACACCACCGCCATTTGTTCTTGATGGGTTTGTGGGACGAGAACGCGAACTGGCTGTCTATCATAAGGAAATCCAGAAGCTAGGTCGTACCGTGATTACAGGCATGTTGGGGACAGGCAAGACCGCGCTCGCAGCAGAATTGGTGCGCAGATATGTTTATGATGATCACAAGAAAGTCTTTTGGTATTCGTTTCGTCCTGACGAAGATGCCAATGTCCTCATCTGGAAATTGGCTGCATTTTTAGCATGGCACAAACAGCCCGATCTATGGGAGATGATTCAGAGCATGTATCAAACAGGCGGGACGCTACCACCAGCACCTGTGCTGTTAGACTATGCAGTGCAGCTATTGAGCAAGGACAAGTATGCCATCTGCCTCGACGATATTCATTTCATCAATGAAGATTCCATCCTTAACAGCGATATGTTGGTCGAGAAATTGCGCACACTGATTGCTGATGGCAAGCTCCAGTTGATTATTACCTCGCAGCAAGTACCTGATTTTGTGCCTATAAGTCAGATGATCCCCTTAGAAGGGATGACACCCCATGATAGCTTGCAACTCTTACAGGCCAATGGCATCACACTGGATGGCTCTCTCTACCATGCATTGCATGAACGTACCGATGGCAATGTGCAATTTTTGCATCTGGCGATTGAGGCAATCAAACAGACGGGCAAGCCTGAACGGGTGATTGAACGTTTGGCGATGACCAACGATGTCGAACGGTATCTGGTTGCTGAGATTGATGACACCCTGGATGAGGATGCGCGCGAGGTTATGTCTGGCATCGCCGTGTTGATGGGACATCTCTCTTCGCGTGATGTCATTGAGTTTGTCACCGAGCATGAACACACATGGCATATTCTAACAGAGTTGAGTCAGCTTAATCTGCTGCTGGTCGATAATGAACATGCGAAACATCGGTACTATCAAAACCCGATTATACGTGCGTTTTACTATGATCGCTTGGGGCGACGAGAGCGACGTGCCATGCATTTCCGTGCGGGTGAATACCATCGAGAGGAAGAGTTTGACCCCTATCTGGCGGCATACCATATGGAAAAGGCGGGTGAGGTTGAAGAGGCAGCAGAACTGGTGACTGCGTATATGCACGATATACGACAATCCGGAAACACAACGCCCATCCTCAGCTTATTGAATACGCTGAATCCACGCAAGTTGGAACCAGAACTTTGGGCAAAGGTCTGTGCAGCCAAGGGTTTAATCTATCGCCAACGTAGCGAGATTGAACTGGCGCGTGAAAGCTATCAAGAGGCCATGACCCAGCTTTCTCACGTACCTGACTCACCCCCTATCTATCAAAGCCGTGCCGAAATTTGTCTGTGGGCAGGGTACACATTGCTCAATCATTCTTTGCACGATGCAGACCGCTGGGTTGAACGTGGGTTTGATATCATCAAGGAGCAGACAGAGGGCAAGGCCATTGATCGCATCTTTGGAAAACTCGTGGACATATCCGAACCGAGAAAAAGAGCCTCGCGTAGAAAAAGTACCCGCGCTAAACAAACCGAATCTAAAGAAGTCAAGCCAGATAAACCACGTAGACGTAGGCAAACCGCATCCTTAGATAATTTGCTCGATAAATTGGATGAAAAGAATGCGATCAAACCCTTTACCTTTCCACAGACGGAGGCGGGGTTGCATATTGTGATGGCGTCGGTACGCTTGCAGGAAGGGGATGCGCAGGAGGGGTTGCGCTTGGTGCAAATTGGGCTGGATCAGTTACCCCATGAGCAACGCAATCAACGTACACGTCTACATGGCTTGACCGTGCTTGGGCAAATCTATGTGCAACTACGCCACTATGAGCAGGGGCGTGATACCCTTTTACAGGCGTTAAAGCTGGCCGAAGAAATCGGTTATGCCATGCAGCAAGGGCTTATTCTCAACAACCTCATGGGCGTGGTGTTTTTTATGGGTGAATGGCAACAGGCACTCGACTATTTGCACCGTGCCATTGAAATCTCTGGGCAGACAGGCAGTATCGTTATCCAAACCCGTCTTCAACTCAACGCTGGGTTTATCGCCACCGATTTGGGCGACGATACCACTGCCGAAACCTATTTGCAACAGACCTTATTGATGGCCGAAACCCACAACCTGAAGCGTTTCCAAATGCTCGGTCGCTCCTATCTAGCACGGCTCTATATCCGACAGAAATCGGCAGATAGAGTTGCCCTCGCCGTGATGATGTTGGCCGAGGCCGAGAAGATGGCCGAGGACAGCGGTTTCCAGGCCGTGCTGCCCGATATCCATCGCCGTTTTGCGCAAGCCTACCTATTGCAAAATCAGACAAATAATGCATTGACAGCGGCAACAAAATCTGTCACCATAGCAGAAGAATTATCATCTAAATCGGAAATAGGTAAAGGGTTACGCGTCTTGGCACAGGTATATAGTGCTGGTGAATTGATGACTGCTCAGGATATGACTGCTCAGGATATGACTGCTCAGGATATGGCTGTTGTCGATGATGCCTTTACACGCAGCCTCGATCTGCTCAAGAAGGAGCCGTATGATCATGCCCGGACACAAGTCGCGCTGGCACGGTATTTGCTCAAATTTGACCGCAGTGCATTGCAGCACACGATCAACGTGGATGAACTGCTGGATGAGGCGGAGGCAACCTTTGAGCGTTTAGGCGCAGAGCGCGACGCCCTCGAATGTAGCCAACTTCGATAAACATAAAGGAAAATCAATGCTGCCAACATCACTATCAAAGAAAACATACTATCGAGTCGGATTCACGCTGTTATGGGCAATCATCTTTTGGCTCTCGCCCATGCAAACCCTCTTCCCCTCAACCCTCTATGCCAATCCCCTGATACAAACCACAGGTGGTGCGGGTGACCTCACGCTCAATACGATTGCGGATTGGTATGCAGATGATAGCGAGTACGAGACAACGAGCATCGCCTGGGGAGATGTTGATAATGATGGTGATCCCGATTTAGCGGTTGGGACGAGGGTTGGCCCGACACTTGTTTATTTAAATGTGCAAAGTGTTGAGACAACGGGGACTGAGCTTCTTACGAATGAACCCGTGTGGATGTCAGAGCGTACAGACGCCACAATGAGCATTGCTTGGGGCGATGTAGATAAGGATGGCGATCTTGATTTGGCGGTGGGCAACAGCAATGCCAGCAGCCTTGTCTACGAGAATCAAGCCGGTATACTTTCGACAACACCACTGTGGACATCCCCTATCAGCCGAGATACACGCGGGATTGCGTGGGCGGATATCAACGACGATGGCTATCTTGACTTGACGCTTGGCAACTACGGTGCCCCTGTCGAGATTTACTTGAACAATGCGGGGACGCTGGCAAGCACAGTCTACTGGTCCGCCAGTGCCAGCGAAACCACCACAAGCCTTGCGTGGGGCGATGTCAACGATGACGATCTGCCTGACTTGGCGGTTGGCAACTTACTCTCCCCCGTTCGCATTTATCTCAACAAAGGCGATACACAGGCAGTTGCGCTCTCCACAACGCCAGATTGGTCCGCTGACGTTAGCCATAGCACAAGCAGCCTGGCCTGGGGCGATGTCAACGACGATGATGCGATTGATTTGGCAACGGGCAGTATCTCTGACACCAACAAAGTCTATCTAAATTTGGGAACAATACTCGAGACAACGCCCTCTTGGTCCTCTAGCGCGGAGGATTTCCAAGAGACTCAAAGCGTGGCATGGGGGGATGTCGATAACGATAATGATCTGGACCTGATGGTTGGCAATACGGATCAGAATCTGCAACTCTATTACAATCAACTGCAAAATGTCCGCGACGGTGATGTCATGACCGTACTTCTGGATACGACACCTCTCTGGTCAACCCAGACAGCAGAGCAGACATATAGCGTCGCCTGGGTCGATGTGGATGGGGATGGCGATCTTGATATCGGTGCAGGCAATCAGGAAGGCGTCACCAAAATGTATCTCAATCACAATGTAAAGTTTAGTCGCCTTATTGAGAGTGCAACCACAGAGTCCGGATTTGATGGCGCACTTATCAATTCACATGCGGTGGCGTTGGGTGATGTGGATAACGATGGCGATTTGGATGTTGCTGTTGCCAACTTCGCCCAAGCGAATCAATTGTTTTTGAATGTCAATGGCAGAATTCAAGTGACACCCACGTGGTCATCGGCTGCATCCAACGGCAGTTTAGGGCTGGCTTGGGGGGATGTCGATGGCGATCAGGATATTGATCTGGCGGTTGCCAATGAAGGGAGAGATGAAGTCTACCTCAACCAGAACGGCGTCCTTGACTTGACACCCGCTTGGCAGTCCGAAAATTCATATAACAGCAATGATTTGGCATGGGCAGACATGGATAATGACAACGATCTTGATCTGGCTGTTGTGCATCAAGATCAAGTCGTCGTCATCTATCTCAACACGGGGACAGGTCTGGGTACAGACATGATACTGTTGGGAGAAAGTGGTGTGAACCGTCATGCCGTTGCTTGGGGCGACATGGATGGCGATGGCGATTTAGAGTTGGCAACGGCCGCGCTTTATGATTCCAATGAGATTTTTCTCAACAATGGTGGTGTGATGCAAACACTCCCTGTGTGGCTTTCTGATGATCGGTTGAAAACAGAAGGCATTGCATGGGGCGATATCAATGGGGATGGCTGGGTTGATCTGGTGGCAGCCAATAACGATGCTGAGAACCGTGTGTACTTCAACGTCGATGGCACCTTGCAGACAAAAGCGGGTTGGCTCTCGCTGGACAATGATGAGACCTCGGCGGTTGTGGTGGGGGATATGGACAGTGATGGTGATTTGGATGTTGCCGTCAGCAATATCGAAGACAACAACAGGGTCTACCTCAACCATCAGGGTGAGTTACAGAGCGAATTCAACGCGGTATGGCGGTCACCTGACGCCGATGCGTCGCTTGGTATTGACTGGGGCGATATCGACAATGATGGTTATCTGGATATCGTGGTTGCCAATAGAATTGCGGGGCAGTTCGAACTCCCCCAACAGGACAGACAGCCCTCTCCCCCTAGCATAGACGAGAACGATGAGCAACCGCAACCCGTGGGGAGCAATCAACTCTATATCTATAAAGCCACCCAACCCTCAACGACGCCCAACATCAAATTTAATGGAATTGTGCTTGACCAAACAGGACTCTCGCTTGCCAATGGCTATTCGTTGGCGACTGTCCACAGCAATGGAAAAGTGACGCTCCCCTACCAAATCAACACCTCTTTGGATACGATGACGGTGCGCGCTTTTTACAGCACAGATGGCGGGACATGGCAACCAGCGATTGCGACATCCGACACGATCACCGAAGCTGTTGCCACCAACACCCCACAGACATTTACATGGGATGTCTACGCAAGTGGCCTTTTTGGTCAGAACAGCAATGTTACCTTGCTGCTCGAAGCCTATCCGCCAGCCGGGGTGATTCATGATGGCTTGCCCTTGATGCTCGAACGCCCGTTATTCAATGCGCACACACGCCCCTTCCGTGTGCAAGGAAACACCATTCAAGTCTTCACCCAAGTCACCGATGGCAACGGCACAACAACACAGGTCCCCCAGCCTGACGCCTCTCTCTATGTGATCCCGATTGGTGCCATTGATGGTGGTGTCTTGGTCGATAGCAATGATAATATCATTCGCACCGACCAGCAGGGCATTCTTCAGAGCAATGCCTTGTTTGACAACATCGACCAGTTTGTGGCCATCGCCCCCATCAGCGCAACCCAATCCTACTCGCTCTACTACACCAGTGCCGCCGTCACTTCATCTGGTCTTGCCTTATCACCCCTATCGACAACAGGGCTACACACCCTTGTCACCTCTCCCACAAACCCACTACTGATCTTTAACTTGGATGTTTCGCTAGAGTGGGATGCCCGTCTCGATACTGGCTTTCTTGCCCAACTTGAGGCCGACATCTATCACACCGCAGAGATGCTCTATGATTGGACCAATGGTCAGGCGACACTGGGTGATGTGACGATTTATCATGACAAAGAACAGTGGGATAACGCTGATGTGCAGATTTACGCCAGCAATCGTCTACGCCCCAATGCAGATATTGGCGGTATTGTCGCGGCTACGGCCAACGAAACACTCGTTGTTTCTGGCGCAACGACGCTGGTTCATTACACACCTGGGGCTGTGCGTATGGGCGTTGTCTGGAGCCGCTTTAGCAATTCGGTCAATGCCGTTGGTGGTGACTGGCCCCGTGCCTTTGCCCATGAATTAAGCCACTATCTTTTCTATTTGCAGGATAACTACCTCGGCTTGGCAGATGACGATACGCTCATCCGCGTGGATACCTGTTTGGGTGCGATGAACAATCCATATCAAGATGAGGAAACCGAGTTTCGTCCCCAAAGCGACTGGTTGCCTGATTGTGAAGAGACCTTGAGCAATCAACTGTTGGGTCGTTCGGATTGGGAAACGATTGTAACGCACTATCCTTTTTTACACGCACCAACCGCCCCCTATCTCGAAATGAATCAGGGGCCAACCCAGCTACCGCTTAATATCACAGATGTGTCTTTTTCAACACCGATGACAGAAACAGAGGTCTTTGATGCACCCTTGTTTTCGCTGATCAATGCAGAGGGTGGACATTATCAACCGGGTGATCACGCACGCGCATTTCTCTTCCGTTCACCGACAGTGATTACGGAGACTGTTGCCAACGCGACACAGCTAATCGACCTTGGACGACCCACCTATGACTATGTGCGTGGATGGGGGGCGCAGGAAGGCGACCGACTTTGTGTCTTTGAAACCGAGACGCTGCGTAGTGGTTGTCAATCACTAGAAAGTGAAAGCGACTACGTGACAATGGGTATTTACGACACGTGGCGACCCCAGGTACAGCTATCGATTATCTCATCCAGCACCATAACCATGTCCGTTGCTGGTGTAGATAGCATTGCGCTCACGGAAAATTTGCCCCTAAAAGCACAGCTATTTCCAAGTACCGATAACCTGCCCACGACCATCTCATTGGTGTATGCAAACGGCGTTTTTCAAGGCACATTTAACCTGCCAGAGCCAGCACCTTCTGCTCAAATTGTCCTCTGGGTCGATGAATCAAACCCGCAACGCTTAATCGTGGTTGATTATGGGCTAGGAGGTGCCCCCATCGACTTGGACGGCTATGAGTTATTGGCGCGTCAAACCATCGACAGCCATGTGGACAACGCCCCTGCCACTTCTAGCGATGTACAGCTAATGCTCTATGTACCACAGCAGGACTTCCGCCCCGGTGAGTTCCACTCCATCCAGTCCACACCCTTCTTGCCCGAAGCCCCTAGCTGGATGACCATCATTGGCAAGGGCTACTACATCTCCGCCTCAGAAAACGCACCTTCTGTTGCGGGTTCAAGTATGCGCTTCCGTTATTTAATTGATGAGATTCCACCTGGAGAAGAGGATTTCCTCACCATCCATCGCTACGATGAGGCAGGCCCCCGCTGGGAACAACTCAATACCACCTTGCTGGAGGATAGCTCTGCATCCGAGGCGTTGGGCATTGCCTCAGAACCAGGTCTCTATGCGTTGATGTCAACGCTGGAAATCCCGTTACGCACAGCGGGCTGGAACCTCTTCGCCTATCCCATCCAAGAACGACGGACCATTACCCATGCCTTGGCCTCCCTCCGTCATGACTACAACCTTGTGTATGGCTATAATGGCAATGATATGAGCGACCCTTGGCGAGGATTTAGCCCAGACCCCACTGTGCCAGCCTGGGCGAATGAGCTTAAACATCTGGACTTTGGGCGTGGTTACTGGATTCATGTCGATCAGCAGATTATCCTCTCTATGAGTAATGTGACAAATGATGACCATACAAGTAATGAAACGCGTACACACAAATCGGGCCATCCCACACTATCACCGCAGGATGCTCCCTTTACGGCTGGGATACACAATTCAAGTGATAGTCATCAATATGCTGCTCTACCTCCCTCCACCTTCTACGGTCATATCATACCCGCTGCTGGACCTCCGCCCCGTGTGGGTGAGTCAGTGACAGCGTGGATCAACGGTGTGCAATGTGGTCAAGGCTCAACACAAACCGTGACGGAAGGTGGCAGAGAGCGACTGGTGTATGTGGTCGATGTGCAATCAGTTCATCTGACAGATGGCACGTGTGGCGTAGCGGGACAAGAGATATCCTTTCAGGTGAATGGTCGTACCATTGCCGCCAAGGGAACATGGGACAATTCGCAGTATCAAGCATTGGACCTGACATTGGGTTCGGGTGGCAGTGAGCAGCCAGGTCTTGAGAATCATATTTATTTGCCTGTGGTGCGATAAGAATGTCGATGTTGATGCAGATGTTTATTTTCTACATCCCGCTGGCCTATATCGGTTCCTATCTGATGGGGTTGCTGGGCATCTTTATTGCGGGAACCACCGCCCATCTGTTGGCAGGCGTCATTGCCTATGGCGTATTGCGCTGGGCGGTGACTATGGAAGAGCGGAAGGCCATGAAATTGGTGGCGGTTTGAGCATTATGGTTTCTGGGTGCGAATACATATGCAAGTTGATTGCAAGATTATACCTTCACAACCGACCCACGCTCACCCGACTCAATCGCAGCCTGAATAATCTCCATCCCACGCAGCCCATCATGTCCCGTCACCAGCGGAGCCTGCCCCGCCGCAATCCGCGCCAAGAACGACTGCACATGCACACGCAGCGAATCATAAAAGGTGATATTGCCCGTCCAATAGCTGGGACGAAAGGTCTCGGCCTGATCGGGATTGGTCCAGAGCTTGACGCCGAGCATCACATCCTCCACCGACAACATGCCATCCATCCCGCCAATCTCGGTTAACTCCCATGTGCGCTGTGGGGCATTACGCCATCCACTGATAATCGAGCCAACCGCGCCATTGTCAAAGGTAAAGGCCAGCGTCAAGTCATAGACAACGCCTGGATTTTCTTGCGGTGCAAAGGTGGCATGAACCGAGGTAATCTCACCGCAGAGAAACCTAAGCAAGTCGATGTGATGCGAGAGCAGTGCCGTCAAAATCGTGTAGGGTTTGTGGACCTTGGCCGAGCGTGGTATACCATCGGTGACACGAATCATGGCATAGCGTAGGTCACCCACCCGTCCCTCGGTAATCAGATCATGTGCCTTTTGATAGCCAAAGCCAAAGCGTCGGTTGTAATCAATAGCAAGATGACGGTCATGCTGTGTTGTTGCCTCCACCATGCGCCGTGCATCGGCCAAACTGGTCGCCATCGGCTTCTCACAAAAGACGTGACACCCCGCTTCGACCGCCTTGATGACAGGCTCTACATGCTGGTCATCCGGCGTCGCCACTGTCACCACATCCAATGACTCCGCTGCCAACATTTCGTTGAGGTCATCATAAGCCGTGCCTATTTTCCCAGCCAATGCGTTCTGTGCCTGCGCAAGATTGACATCACAGGTAGCGACCAATGTGGCATGGTCCGAACCACGCACTGCCTCCGCATGACGAGTGCCAATGGCGCCACAGCCGATGACAGCCACGCGTAATGAGTTTTGTAACTGTTCAGACCCCTGAGTTTGTCGAAGGGGGGACGTCGGCTTCGACAAGCTCAGCCGATGGGGGGAGTGAACGATTGCTCGGTTTTGTTGTTCCATATGTCTCGTCCTTCTTCTGTCTGCTGATCAATATCCAGAAATGTATCCTCATTATACCGCGATTGCCCACCATCTAAAAACAACTGATTTGAATCTATTTTTGTATCTTTTTTACATAAATTTTCGGCTAGATATTTGGACCGTAATCTGTTTAATGGTATCAGGCGTGACAGTCAGTCAAGAAATCTATATATTTAAAAACCATAGTGCCTTCATTCACACCCTATTCTGTTTTTATTGATGGATACGAACTGAAAATTACATGTCTCTGTGTTTGCGCATTTACCAAGAGTGATGGTACATTTGTCGTGTTTTTCAAAAAATAATCATTTTTGTAAGAATAACGTCAGCAACAAGGAACAGAGATGTCGAAACAACAGTCCAAGACACAGCCAGAGTCCAAGCGCACCGTCAAAACCTTCCAGGAACCTGATGTCCAACGGCGATTTGAACACCAGTTTGAGTCAGTCGGCAGCAACAGTGGGCTGTCCACAATGGGGGATGGCTCTGATGATACGCTTGTGCGCAGCCACATGGCAACCGGACTATCGCGCGGACCATCGCCATTTCTGCAGCGTTCACATCAACGCAGTTCGCATCAACGCAGTTCGCATCAACGCAGTTCCAGCCAGTATAATCCAAAGCAACCAAACACCATTCAACGCTATCCCATGCCGTCATCGCCACCCCGTGCCAAAACGCCACGCATTCAGCGTCACACTTGGCACGCCGACGAGTATGAGGTGATGGGTGGCGGTAAGATTCAGCGACACCCGGG
The DNA here is from genome assembly GCA_039029935.1 of Chloroflexota bacterium. Taxonomy (GTDB): domain Bacteria; phylum Chloroflexota; class Anaerolineae; order Caldilineales; family Caldilineaceae. The sequence goes on along the minus strand of JBCCFC010000016.1, from coordinate 4,203 downwards.
GCATGGTGGGCATAATCATGACGAGGAAGTGCATCGGCAGGTCCATCCGCAAAAGGGCATTCAGCGTCACACTTGGCACGCTGACGAGTATGAGGTGATGGGCGGCGGTAAGATTCAGCGGCACCCGGGACATGGCGGGCATAATCATGAGGAGGAAGTGCATCGGCAGGTCCATCCGCAGAAGGGCATTCAGCGTCACACTTGGCACGCTGACGAGTATGAGGTGATGGGCGGCGGTAAGATTCAGCGGCACCCGGGACACAGTGGGCATCATCATGAGGAGGAAGTCAACCGCAGTGTGATTCAACGGCATCCAGGGCATGGCAAACATCACCATGAGGAGGAAATCAATCGAAATGTGATTCAACGGCAACCGACTCGGCAGCAAAACACCTCGCAGCCAGTCATCCAACGAACAACATCGTCATCCGCTGTCATTCAGCGGGAGGATCACAATCTAACGAAACCGATTATCAAACGTGGCCGCCGACGAAAGAGGAAAAAAGTGGTTCCCAAGGAGAGCAATGTATTGGTTGAAGATTCGATGGTTGGGGATGATTTTTCGCCTGTACTTACATCAGATGACCTTCGATTTAAAGCACCAGGGCGTAAGCTACGTAAGACGGATCGCTTTTTTACAGGCATGGTGCCATTTGGTGTTGTGAATAACTCAAAGAGAAATGTTGCGCTGACAAAGAAGTATGGTGTCATCATTGGTGCGCATCCATCTGACCGTCAAGGGCAGGATTTTTCCCAAAACCAATTGAGCCGTGTCGATGAAGTCTTGCAACACATCCCAAGATCACACTACGCTGGCAACCCTATGCTTGAGAAGATAATGGATGTTCAGGATGATCCATTATCCCCAATTAGTGGTGCGAACTCGTATACTGCGGAGAAAAAACGGATTAATATGGTGCGTCCTATGAACCCAATTACAAAAGAACCTATTTCCAGAGGCTTTCATGGAACAATGAGTGCTAGAAAATATCAGGGCAAGATGAACAAAATCATCTTAAATAGTTGGTTTGATGATGGTACGCTGGATCGGGAGCAAGATATTGCCCTTGGGTTAGGTTCTCGTCAATTTTTTGGCGACGAAGATAATGTGCGACAAGGGAATTTGTTTAAAGAGTCATTGCGTCATGAGATGGGCCATGCGGTGGATGAGCAGATTAAATTTACACAGAAGTTGGGATGGCTTCCGCAGTTTGGTGGATGGCGCACCCATTATCTTGAGAAAGATAATAAATCAATTTCGATGCCCGATGTTGCCAATGCATTATTGCGCTTGGCTGGCTATGCACCCTCTGACTACAACAATCTAACCATTTCAAAATCAAACAAAACATACACCTTCCTCGACATGCTGGGTCAGCTCATTGAAAATACAAGTGCAACGGATATTTCTCCGCAATCACTCTATGAGCGTTTATCCGATAAAGTGCAAGAGGTTGAAAGAGAGCTGCTTCAGAGCGAGTCCCTCGCCTGGGCACAGTTTCTACAGAATAAACAAAAGCTGAAGAATCTATGCGAGTTGTGGCGCATTGCCGCCGCACACCCATTTACGCTTGCGGATGGCGGTCCTGTGGTTTTGAATGGTCGTGTCTATCAACGTGACCAATATGGCTCGTGGGTCAGTTATCTAAAGTCAGCGCGTCAGAGCAGCTTTCTCTCGCGATATCAGTTCTCTTCGCCTGGAGAATGGTTTGCCGAGGCCTATGCTGCATACTACAGCCCGTACGATGATACTGGGTATCGACAACTCAACGAGGAGACAAAACGATGGTTTTTGAGTCATTTAGGCCCACCTGTCAACCCAGAACTGGTGGAGAGTGGACAGACACCCAGGAAAGGGTCGCTTGAAGATGACGATGGACGTCTGAAGGAATTGAACGAGATTAACACATTGGGCGATTTGCTTAAATATACAAAGCTGAGTGAGGCGCAATTGAGGACAATGAAACAGCTATTGCCCGATTCGGATTGGGGCGATATGGATGGCGTTGATGATCTTGACGACGAACCTGATGTACAATTTGATAATGAATTGAATGTTTCGCTCAAAGAGCAGCTTGCACAGACGAATATCCAAGATTTGACGATGAGAGAACTTGAAACCGAGGAAAATGCGCTGTTGCTTGCCATGCAGAAACTGCAACAGACACAAACCTTAGACGATGATCCAAAGAACATTGAGCAACTTGTGCGTACCCCGTTTGCGTATATGAATGAAGACTATCTTGATAATGAAATGGTCTCAATGCATCTGCAAATGGAATCGTTCAGAAAACAGGATAAAGAGCGGGAATTGCGCTCCAATGAGCAGGAGATTAGTGTTGTCAGTCTTGACGATACCCAGAACGAACAGGGGATTATAGGGATTGACATGAGCTATCGGAGCAGGAACTATAGTGGTGGGATGATCGGTGGCGGGATTATGGGTATCGGCCCTGACCCTGACATGGATGAGATGGGAGACAAGTATGATGTCGACCTCTGGGATGAGATGGAGGTCAAGCATGATATGGACCTTAGCCACACAAAAACAAACCTGACGATGATCGATGATGATGTGATTGGTGACGATATAATCGGCGATAATCTTATTGGTGATGATCTTATCGGTGATCTAGAATTTGTGGTGGATGATACAGTGGATGAGATCGATGATGGGACGGATGACGAGAGTACCACCAAGCAAGACGATTTTGTGCAGGAGGTTGCGATTGATTTGATTGTGGACAACCTTGCGCGCGTGTCTGGTCGAGAGAAAGATGAACTTCTGGGGATCATGAAACATCTGGAGCAAAAGCAGAAACTGCCCTCTTGGCAGGAACTCCTCCAGACGCCGATCACAGATATTTTGAAGGTGATTAACACGCTCGATGAAATGAGCCAAGGATCACAAGATGACACAGCCGTAACGCCCTATCAGTCTTCAATGGTCTGGCTGGATGGGCTTCAGCCTGGTGATATCTTGCTATTGCACGGCAATGAGAATGTACAAACGATGCAGAAAGCTGCATCCTATACCAGAGCCTTTGCGAAAGGGTTCACGCCTAGTCTATCCCCATATACAGCCAGAGAGGTTGCACGGTTGGGCAATGCGAAATTTGGACATGCGGTCGTCTATACGGGGAATGGAGAGATTGTCCATGCGGTGAATAATGGCGTGGTGGCCGCTGCATTAGACCCCGGGGTATATTTGGTCTACCGTTCAAGCGATGACACGTTGGGGCCACTGGTGTCTGCCATTGCACAGGAATGGGCAGGGGCTAGCTATAGCACGAAAACGGCATTCTCCGCTGGTATTCTCAGTTCATCGGGCTTTAGTAAAAATCGAGCGGTCACACTGGCACTCTATGCCAAGTATGGGGTCAAGCCCGATAGCATGATCTGCTCTGAGTTTGCCATCTCTTGTTATCAAGCCGCCGTTGGCTATCAAATGCTAGAGAACTTTGATAATCCTTTTGAGGATGATGAGATGGAAATCGTTTCGTCATTGATGGATGATGATCAACAGATAAGCGGTATCTCTGGTGGTGGCCTCCTGCCCAACGACGACAATGAACCCAGTGAACCGCAGATTCAATCACAAGAGGATGAGTATAACCGTCTGCTGGAACAGATATTGGGTGGTCAAGGCAATCCAGACATAAAAAATAGAAAATTTATACAATATATCTCTCATGGTGGTATCGAAAAGAACAAAGAAAACAAAATTCAGATGGTGTTGGCCTATTTCAAAGACCCGACTGTCAATGGTTCGACAAGAAAATTACGCTATAATATGTGTATGATGGATATAAACGTCAACAACTTAGTCAGCCAAATGGGGATTCCAAAGGAAGAGTTTTGGGCAGGGGCTTCGCCTTCTCGCAACCGTGCCCCACTCACCGACTCAGGGAAAAAAAGCACACTACGAAAGTATGGCAAATTCAAAAAAAGAGGCACGATGCGCAATTTGATGGACCTGGGCAATAAACGAACCCAGCAGAAAATGCTGGGCGTGGACCCACGTACAACCACGCCCCAACGGTTGGCATCAAAACTACAATCCCTTGCTGGTAAGAACGATCCACAGTGGCTTCGAATCGGGTGGTTATATCGTGAATAGTAGATAGTGTGTGCATGTGAGAGGCTAGGGGGATGCCATTTACCTATCACTATTCATAAACGTGCAACGCCACACGGTTCTGC
>JBCCFC010000015.1:0-25977 GCA_039029935.1 Chloroflexota bacterium | reverse complement strand
GACAAACTAGATAAGGTCCATCGAGATGCAGAGGAGGTAAAGACCATGTTAGAAACAAGTATCAAGAACTATAAACAGAAGTTGATAGAACAAGGGGTAGAACAAGGGATAGAACAAGGTCGCGAAGAGGGTCGTGTCACACAAGCACGTGGCTATCTGCCTGGTCTATTAAACCATTTTTATACGCTGTCAGAAAAACAACATGAACAGGTGCTAGAGGATATCAAGTGGATAGACTCTATAGACGAATTGAATGATTTAATCAATATCTGTCTTGATGGCAAGCCATTTGAAGCATTTCGGTCATTGTTGGACGAGATGCTTGATGACGTATAACAGTTGACCTTTTCTACACCAGCTTTATTCGTCGTCTATCATCGTGGACTCATGCACCACCAACTCATACACAACATCGCTCCCTGCGCGCCCCGCCAACACAAAATAGACGCCATGCGCAGGCAGCGTCACATCTGCAATCAACGCACCCAGTCCAAGCTGCCCGCCGCCACTGTCATCATCCTTGGCAATTAGCGCACCGTTAGGCCCTATCAGCGTGAGTTGTGGGTCAAAATATTGATCCTCGGTGTTTGTCAACGAGAATGTGACAACTTGGTCGGCGCGGCCATAAAAGCGCCACAGATAGACTTGGTCAGTGGCCGTAGTTTCAGGTGTATCCAGCATCAGCAGCGGTGTTTGCAGTAGCAATTCGTCTAATAATGTGCTGGCTTCGGTGATGTTGTCCTCCACGTGCAACACCTGTGCCCGTTGCAGTTGGGTCAACAAGGTAGTGGGCTGTGGAATTGGCACACCATCAGATTGGAGTGTAACCGTCAGTTCGTAGACGACATCACTGTTAGGTCGCCCGGCCACCACAAAGTATGTGCCTGTTTCCGGTAAAACAGCGTTTTGTATAAATGCATCACCACCATTAAAGCCGCCACCGCTATCATCATCTTGCCGAATGATGGTTCCGTCGGGGCCAATCAGTGTTAATCGAGGGTCAAAGTTGCCATTTTCGGTATCGATCATCGAGATGGTTGCAAGCTGTCCGGCAGAGCCAGTAAAGTGCCAGTATGCAGTGGACGCGGTTGTTGCTGTGACAGGACGCCCCACTGTGAACGGTGGGAGTTGGTCTGTGAGTTCATTCAGCAGTGATCTAGTATTGTCAGGATCATGCGCGTCTGTCCAAGACTGATCCAATAAGGCAAAGCCCGCCAACCGTTTGGCCTCTGACGCTGGTTCAATGGTCAGAGACGGGTCCAAGGCCATTGCCGCTTCAAATTTCAGCGTGGCACTGATAATTTTCCCGGTCTTCGCCAGCCGACGCCCATCGCCTTGATGGACGAGTGCATAGATGCGTTTCGCTTCGATTTCAGGCTCGATGGATAGGTCGGGGACTAGGGCAACTGCCCCGGCAAATTTATGGATTGCGCGCTCAATTGTACCTGCACGTGCCAGCAGACTCGCTTCCGCAAGCAGCGATACGGCCGCTAGCTGGGCAGCCTTTTTCGGTGGAGCAAGTTCATAGACAGACGGGAGCGTCAGGGTGATAGCGTCATCCGCTTGGAGAGGCGCAATGGTATCAAGTGCGGCTTCAAATTGCTGAGTTGCCCGCTCAATGTCCCCTGCCCATGCCAAGTCTTCTCCCTCTTCAATCAACGCATATGCCTGTGCCTCGGTTATCAGTGGCTTTAAGTCTGCCTGGTCGGGTAAAATCTCCGCCATATCCACGCCAAACCGTTGAAGTTCTACGGTGGTCAAAATCGGCCCTGACCGAGGGATTTTGGCAACAGTCTGCAATATCCCAACAGCGGGTGTCGGCAATGTGTAGATTGTCCCCTCACTATCAAAGACGGCATAGAGACCATCGGGGCTAAACTGCGATGTATTCACCACCCCCGAATGCCTTGAGAATTGCGCAACCTCTTTGCCCCTAGTAACATCCCAGACGCGGACTGTTGTGTCCCTGCTGCTAGAGATGATATATAGACCATCGAAGCGATAGGACACCGATGTGATGTGGTTTGAGTGCCCCGCAAAGACACCCACCTGCTTCTGGCTGGCGACATCCCAAACGCGCACAACATTGTCGTTCCCGCCAGAGGCGATTTGTGTCCCATCAGGGCTGTAGGCGACCGACCGCACTCTGTCTGTATGATCAGAGAGTGTTGCTATCGCTTCGCCACTCGCTACATCCCAAATCTTCACTGTATTGTCCGAACTCCCCGATACGATATGTGTCCCTTTGGGATGATAGGCGACTGAACTGACCTCATGGGTGTGACCGACCAGTTGCGCCACCTCCTCGCCGTTGGCGGCATTCCAGATTCGTACCGTTGTATCGTCGCTACCAGAGACAATATAGGCCCCATCAGGGCTGTAGGCAACGGTATTGATGTCCCCTGAACGACCTGGAAAGTGCAGAATTTCCTCGCCGCTGGAAACATCCCAAATATAGATTGTATTATCATCACCCCCCGATACGATATGCCGACCATCAGGGCTGTAGGCGATGGCGTTGACTGTATTGGTATGTCCAGACAAGCGTGATAGCTGTGTTCCATTGACACGATTCCAGACACGCACGGTGTGGTCTGCACTCCCAGAAGCGATATGCACACCATCGGGGCTGTGTACAATAGCGTTCACATCATCTGAATGACGAGAGAAGGTCGTCGATGTCTGTGCCGTCCTCGCATCCCAAATGCGGATCGTGCTATCGTAACTGCCAGAAACGATAGATTTACCATCAGCACTGTAGGCGACAGCGCGCACCTTTGCTTCGTGTCCCGAAAGTCGCGCCACTTGCTCTGCTTTGGCAGCATCCCAGAGGCGGATCGCCTCATCGCCACCAGAGACAATATAGCGTCCATCAGGACTGTACATGACTGTATACACCTCCCCCCTGTGACGGGCAAGGATGGTTGCGCTGGTGCTGATATAGGTATCTGTGCCTGTGTTTGTGCCTGTATCTGTGCCTGTGTTTGTGCCTGTATTTGCGTCTATGCGCTTGTCTGCGTTCTTTTCAATATCCCAGATGCGCACTGTATGGTCTCTGCTGCTAGAAGCCAGTTGGGTTCCGTCTGGGCTATAGGCAACAGACCACACGATATCTGTATGTCCCTCAAATCTGGCAATCTCCTTTCTATTGGCAATGTCCCAGATACGTATGGTTTTGTCAAAACTACCAGAAGCGATGTGTGTACCATCAGGACTATAGGACACCGTTTGAACGGCGTTTGAATGCCCTGTGAATTGCGCAATTTCTTCGTCACTGTCAATATTCCAAAGACGTATTGTATCATCCCGGCCACCGGATACAATCAAAGCCCCGTCAGGGCTATAGGCAACCGAGGTCACTACTTCCGAATGACCTCGAAGACTCGTAACTTCCTCCCCGCTTGCAACATGCCACACACGGACTATTCTGTCGTCGCCGCCTGACACAAGATGGGTTCCATCAGGACTAAACGACACAGACTGTACCCAACCATCATGACCCGCAAGTTGGGCTATCATCTGACCTGTGTCACTATCCCAGATACGTATCATACCATCTGAGCCACCGGAGGCGATGGTCCGTCCATCGGGACTAGCTGACAATGTGCTAACCAAGCTGGATTCGCTCGATGAACGAAACACGGCTTGTTTACGGATAACATCCCAGATTTTCACACTGTTCTCTGCGCTACCAACCGCAATGTACTGCCCATCTTGGCTAACCGACAGAGCGTTGACGCCAAATGTATGCCCTGGAAAGTTGGCAACCTCTTCTTGTGTCTCAATATCCCACACCAGCACGACACCATTCCTATTACCTGCAATAAGGTGACGGCCATTTGGACTATAGGACACAGCGCGCACTGGGCTTGTTTGCATCGGAAATTGTAGCACTTCCGCACCGCTGCCAACATCCCAGATTCGTACTGTGTGATCGTTACTCGCCGACGCAATGTGTGTACCATCGGGGCTATAGGATATTGATTTGATGATGTCATCGTGACCAGAGAATTCCATGACAATCTCTTCGTTTTCCACATCCCATATGTATAGTTTATTGTGATACCCACCCGTGGCAAGGTATGCCCCGTCGGGACTGTAAACCATTGTGTTGATCCCATCTTCCTCATAAAATTTGTGTACGGTTTTCTTTTTAGAGATATCCCATACCCGTATACTATTGTCCCAACCCGCAGAGGCAATGTGCTTACCATCTGGGCTGTAGGAGACGGCTCTGACAAAATCATCATGATTATCGAGTTGGTCAATCTGTTGCCCACTAGCAACATTCCAAACACGCACCGTTTTATCATCACTGCCGGAAACAATGGTGGTTCCATCGGGGCTATATGAAATTGATGTGACCCAATCGGCATGACCAAAGAGAATGGTAGGCTGGTCCATGTTGTCAATCGACCAAAGTCGAATCGTGCCATCGTAGCCACCCGATGCAATACTTTTCTGATCTGGGCTAAAGACAAGCGTTGCAATACTGCCTTGATGGTGGTTCACTGTGGGGAGTGTGCGCTGCCAGCGTTGATGTGTTAAAGCGAGGTATAAGGCCTGGTTTGCGTTGGCCGAGGGGTCAAGGAGAACGGCATCACGCGCCAAGATGAGCGGCAGATCGCCTCGTTCTTGTGCGGTTTGAATCAGCAGCCGACTTTGGCTTGCCAGATTTTCGGACAAGGCACGACGCGACTGTGCTTGAGCCAACTCCGTCTGTGCTTCCGCCTTTGTTGTTTGTGTCTCTGCTTCAAAACGCTGTTCCTCAGCCGACTTTGAATGTTCAACAGCGATAGCCCGTTGCTCTTCAGCTTCCTTTTGCAGCACTTCGGCATCCTCTCGTTGTGCATCGGCAACCCGGCGTAAATCATCAGATTGTTGCCAAAGAAAGAATGACACCACCGCAGCCACCATCACCAATACCACCAACCCTCTACGGATGCGCCGTTGTCGTTTGCGCTCGCGCTCCCGCCGTGCTTGGGCATCTCGACTGGCATGCAGCAATTGCTGCTCTAGGGGAGTGAGATGACGTGTCCCCGTCAGCCCCGCCTCAACCAGCCCCAAATCACCCTCATCCAACGGGTTGCCTTCCATCAATTCACCATCTTCATCCACCCACTCTGCGACGCGCGTATCCAAGATACGGCGGGCACGTTGTCCGGGTTTATCCGATTCCTCATATCTTTGACGGGTTAACGAGGCCAAGGCATCATGCGCCAAGCGTGATGCCTTGGGTTGGTTGGTTTGGTGTTTACTGGGGTTAAACAGCAGATACAGTTCTTCGCATTTTTGCACCAAGGCCGGAATGTCGCTTTTCAAATGATGATACATCTCCAAGAGCTTGGTTTCGGTGTAATGATTCACCGTGCCTTGTGATGTGGTATGCGCCGCCAACACATCCAGTGCCAGGCCTGAATCAACAACCTCGGCGCGCCATTCATACAGTTTGTCTAGCTGCTGTTGGAGAAAATCGCTTAGAAGCAATCCTTCACGCTTGAGCGATTGATAGAGGGCAATATCAAACATAGGCTGGTCGTGATTGACCATTGTGGCTTGGCTCCACATTTTGGTCAGCAAAATTTGCAGCGTCGGCGCAACGGGGGAATCGGGGTCTTCGAGCAGGTCATCGGCAATGATTTCGGCCAACCCTGATTCGACAGAGAGGTGATAGCGTGTTTGTAGCCGCGTTGACCGCGCCACGCCTGTCACCGCTTCCATAATGCCTGCACGATTCAAGCGCGCGAGAAAGAGTTTGGCGCGTGGGAGACGCTGTGCTTTCATGGCGTCCTCGATATCAGCCAGCCATTCCTTGCGAAAGCCAAGAATGAGCTTGCCTTGCGGTCGTTGGGAACGCTGCGCAAAGAGTGCATTTAGGACCGCCAGAAAATCGGCCAGTTCCTGGGGCTGCTCGCTATTGGGACGTGTGAAAATTTCCTCTACCTGATCAAGGATGATGATCAGTGGTTTGGTATCAGCACCATCTGGCTGCTGCTCAAGCTCATGCCAACGGTTGACAATGGTTTCAACATCGAGCGACTGTGGAAGAGACTCCTCAGCCCATAACGTTTGTGTCAGTGTCTCTGTCAATCCCAACGCTTGGTCGCGTCGCACATAGTGGATGGTATGGTGCTGTAATCGAGGGAGAAACCCTGCGGCTAACATAGAAGATTTGCCCACGCCGGACTCGCCATAAAACAGGATAATCGGTGCGCTGTCGGGCGTTGTCACCAAGTCATAAAGATGACGGATTTGATGCCCACGCCCAAAGAATATCTCCGCATCCTCCACGGTGAAAAAGTTAAGGTGGCGAAAGGGCTGCTCAGGCAAATCATATTCGGGCAAAAGAGGCAGACCAAAGAGCGGTTCGTTGGCAGCTTCGGCTAGACTCCATTCACTGATTTCCTCGGCCCCGGACTTAATGGTCAGACGCCAAGGCAAGTCGTTAAAGTCGGCCATCTCGCTGGTTTCATTCTCTATGTCATCGTCAAAATGGATGTCGCGTGTATTGTCCTTACCCACCATTGCTTGCGCCACCCCTTCGGCCTCGTTGAAGGCTTTCTGTAAGTTGGCACCGCTGGTCAACGATTGGTAAAAGTGGGTTGCCAACGCAGTGGCAATATCATCGCGGATGGACTGGCTGGTTGCAACCACAGCGGGGACATTGGCGTTGAGCAGTTCATCTACCTGTGGCTGGGTGGAGCAAGCATTGAGAAAGACCAACTGAAGACCGTTCTGCTCACCGAGAAAGGTCGCCAACCCACGCCCATCAATCAAGACCGTGCCACTATTCGCTCCTTTATTCTTGTTGTCGCCTATGTTGCGACTGGAATCTTCCAATAGCAGCATAAAGTTCTTGGCATGGCCTGCATAGTGAAAGATGGCGATGCGGTCACGGTATTGGCGAAAAACGTCTAAAATTTCTGCCAAACTCGCATAGGGCTTGACAACCAGTTCACAGAGATTATCGACTTGAGCTTGCCGGATCGCATTTTCGAGCTGACGCGCCTCTTCCCCCAAGTTGCGTAGATATCCTCTTGCCCCAGCGGTCGGATTAGCAAACGCGAGAAAGATAACGGGTTTTGCCTGACTGTTTTCGTTGGTCTGGATTGACATTAGACTGGCTCCTTATAGAATCGTCCCTTTATCGAAACTATATACAGTATACAGGCAAAGGGAAAGATTAAACTACGGAATGTCTCTGGAAATCCTCCGAAAAATCTTTGGATTTAAGCGATTCTGTCCGAATTTCAATCCACTGTAACTCATAACTTTTTTTGCATTTGCCAAACAACGAACGATGCCTCTATACTTGCTTAAATGGATAATTCACTTAACGCATCATTTGGAGTAATCACGATTATGTCATTGACACAACCAAAACAACGAATCAAGTGGTATCGCTCGCCAGTCTCGCGCGAGGAGTTGGCGATGCTCAATCAGCGCAGTGATTGGAAAGGATTTGCCCAAACGGGTGGACATTTGGGGCTGCTGATACTCAGTAGCGTCCTTGCGTGGATGGCAGCGGAGAATCAGGCATGGGGCTGGCTGATTCTGATCTTGTTCATTCATGGAACCATGTATCATTTTTTGCTCAATGCCTTTCATGAACTCTGTCATAGTTCGGTCTTCAAGACCAAGGCATTGAACGTCTTTTTTCTCAGGCTGATCAGTTTCCTCAGCCTACACAATCCGGTGGCGTTTTGGGCCAGCCATCAGGAGCATCACAAGTATACGCTCCATCCACCCGATGATCTTGAAGTGATCTTTCCTGTCCATCTGCCGTTGGGCGGATTTTTACAGAGCATCGTCATCAACCCCTGGGGTTTTTGGCAGCGATTTAAGGGTGCATGGCGTCTGAGTAATGGACAAATTGACGGTGAATGGATGCAATATCTATTCCGAGAGGATGATAAACTCAAACGTGATCTTATCTTGTGGGCAAGAATTCATCTTTATGGTCATGCGGCCCTTCTTGTCGTGTCGCTGGCCTTGGGCTATTGGATGATTCCTGTCCTTATCACCTTTGCTAACTTCTATGGTGGCTGGCTGCTCTATCTTTGCAACACCACACAGCACATTGGTTTGCAGGATGAAGTGGCGGACTATCGTCTATGTACGCGCACCATCATTCTCAATCCAGTCGTGCGCTTTCTCTATTGGCACATGAATTACCACATCGAGCATCACATGTATGCAGCGGTCCCCTGCTATAATCTAGGTAAACTTCACACATTGATTAAAGATGACTTGCCCCACTGTCCCAACGGACTTTATGAGACATGGAGCGTGATTCTGGGGATTTTGAAGAAGCAGAAGGAAGACCCCACCTATCAATATATGCCAGAATTACCCAATTTTGCAGCAGTTTAGGCTATTCCACAGAGAATAATTGACCAGTATGGGGTATTTTATTGCATAGGAAAGTATAAAATCAGATAAACAGATTGGCTATCGATTGTCAACCCGCAGATAAACAATCTGCGATACTATTTTTTTATTGCATAGGAAAGTATAAAATCAGATAAACAGATTGGCTATCGATTGTCAACCCGCAGATAACCAATCTGCGATACTATTTTTTTACCGTTGCCAACGCAAATAGTATCGCTCCAGCAGCGACACACCTAGATACAACAACTGCGCAATCGCAATCAGGCTCAACACCGCCACAAACATCAGTGGTGTATCCAGCACACCGCGCGCCAAGTTAATGAGAAACCCCAGCCCTACATCTGCACCCACAAATTCACCGACCACGGCCCCAACTACAGAGAGGATGACACTGAGTTTCAACCCGCCAAAGATGACGGGTAGGGCAGATGGCAGCTCCAATAACCAAAACATCTGCCATCGTGTTGCGCGCAAACTGCGCATGAGATCGCCCAAATCTGCATCGACATTGCGAATACCGACAATCGTACTCATCAGTGTTGGGAAAAAGGTGATCAACCCACAGATCAGGACTTTACTGGTTAGCCCGCTACCAAACCAAATAATCAACAAGGGGGCGATGGCGACGACGGGGACACTTTGGCTGGCAATGATATAGGGAGAGAGCAGCCGCTCCAATGTACGATTTTTGCCCAGGGCATAGCCCATCCCAAAGGCAAGCAGCAGCCCCCAGAGTAACCCTAAACCAACTTCGTATAGTGTTACTTGAGCATGACGCAACAGTGTACCATCGGCAAGGGTTGTGAGGAATTTTTTCCCTACACGCTCTGGGCTGGGCAAAATAAAGGGCGGATAGTCCTGCCATTGCACAAGCCAGTCCCAGGCCACAATCCCAACAGCGATCACAATTGGGACGAGTAGTGCCGGGGCGATTTGTGTGGAAAGCAGCTTCCTAATTGAGAACCGTTTTCTGTGCATAGATGCGGTTACGCTGCCCCCGGGTTTGTTGCCTCTGTACCCGTCACGGTCGTACCCGTCACGGTCGTACCCGTCACGGTCGTACCCGTCACGGCTTTACCCTGTAACTGGGCATTGGTCTGGTTGATGATATCTGTCACCGTCATCACCGTCTTTTCCATAAAGGTGGTTCCATCACTCAAGGTACGTTTAATATCCAAATAGCTATTTTTGCCTGTATGCTGCATGGGTCCCATCGGGATAATTGTTGCCCGACCTTGGCGACGTGCGCGGTTCCAATAGGACATGGAGAAAAGCCCCCATCGTCCGGGGAGCATCAGGACGAGGTGCTGAATTCTGTCCTTTGAGCCAGATAAGTGATACAGATGGTCGATTTCGACAAGGCTTGGTTCGCTGCTAAATACGCCACCGATAGAAATAATGTAAATTGGTGCATCAACCCACCCCCTAAGATAGTTGGATGCGCCTACCGCCATCTGTGCGGCACCACTTAACCCAACAAAATAAATAGGTGTCTTGCTGTCGAGTTGATAGTCATACCGCAACAAACTGTGCATCAACACTTCGGCCATACCCTGATTAAAGATAGGTCCATAGCGTTTATCAACAGAGGTAAACACTTGCAGAATGTTACGGATATTGATCAAATTGCCAAGGATGGCTGGACCATTAAATTTACGACGCAGTATCCATGCCCAGATACGCGAGAAAAATGGTTGCTCCGTCAAGGCCATGTTATTGACAGCGTAAGGGAAAACATCATCAATGATTACGGCATTGGGAAACGCGTCTGCCATCTTCTCCAAAAAACCTTGCTCTCGGCGACTCATGGTGACACCTGATACACGGGCGACACCCGACAAAAAGACAATATAACAATCTGCATTTGGATGAACTTCACGCAGGTTGCCTTCGGGTGGCACATCATCGGCATAAATCTTGTTGCCAAACCAGCCTGCCCACCATCCCAATGTTTCAATCGGTGACAACGCACTCCAGATCAAAATACCTAAAATAAAATACCCTAAATATGTCCAAATATGACTACCAACTGTGATAAGCATGTGTGTGTCCTCATTTTTTATTTGTGGGTCAGTAGGTCGGTAGGTCGGTAGGTTAGTAGGTTAGTAGGTCAGTAGGTCAGTAGGTCGGTGGGTCGGTAGGTCGGTGGGTCGGTAGGTCAGTATATCCTGACCGACTCACCGAATACCGAATACCGACTCACCGAATACCGAATACCGACTCACCGACTCACCGAATACCGATCTACCGACTCACCAGCAACCGACTCGCTGACTGCCTTTTCCATACGCTCGCGGATGCGTTCGCTCAGATTCATGCGCACATTAACCGAGGCCCGCTCCATCCACCACTTATCCCAGTTTTCCAGAAAAGTAGGTTGCCAATGACGAATGTGGTGCATATCTTGAATTGTCAAGTTTAATGGTACGCCTGCTGCCATATTTTCAATCCAGTGACCGAGCCTGTAGATGGGATACCCTAGCGTCCGACGCCATATCTGCACCGCAATCCACCCCAATCCGCTGGCAATCACGGCCTGCGATGTACTCAACCCAATGCCGACATCAATCGCCACGACAATCGCCACCATACTCCAAAGCGACAACAGCCGGCTAAAAAAGGGCATCCCTAACATGGGAATCAGGGTAAAAAAGGCCAATAGCTGTGGCGCATAGGCCAACCCGACCGCACTGCCAACAGCGACGACGGACTGTTCCGATTCAAAGAGATAGGTGACAACCAGCCAGACAACGGCCACCCAAAGGGCATAGCTTACTGCGCGCAGAATGATTGCTAAGAAAAGTGAAATAATAAAGCGCAGTGGGCGTACACGGTTGATACAGAGAATAATGCTCTGCCCTGTGGCTTCCGAGATGCTGGCTAATCCGACGATGACCAACGCCACCCAAAGGCCATAGGGTGAGCTTTGCACAAGTTCATAGATGTCTGGATCAAGAGACATCGCTTGACGAATCGTATGCCCCCAAGACACCCATGAGTCCCAATAGATTGTGTTCATGATTTCTTGATTATGATTCCCTCCTGCTCGTTATCCAACAGACGTAACCCAACTTCGGGAGGTGACGATAAATAGATTGTGTAGCCGTAGTAAGCATCGTCACCTCCCGAAGGTTTGGCTATGGATGTCGGGTAGTGAAAAACTTGTAGCCTGATAAAGATGTAGGCTATACTTTGCCACATGATTGTTAATTTTATCACAAAACAGCTTGCACACGTGAATACACGTATTTTGCTCCTGACAGTTAGCGCGTTGATTATGGTGACAGGGGCTGGTTTGGTGATCTGGGCGGCAAGTGGTATGCTGCGGACACGTCCACAAATATCACAGACCGAAGTGGGCAGTGTTCAGGTTGTCGAAGCAGGTGACTTGACCTTTAATGAACCGACGGCGACCAATACAAATTTTTTGGGTGCAACTGTCTCTACTCAAGTAGCTGGTGATGTCACAAATGCTGCTGTAACAAACGCTGTCACAGCAACACATGCTATAACACCAAACGACACCAAAAGCGTCACATCAACTGATATAGTGACGACACCAACGACAACGTCAACGGACGCTCAACCAGCGAGCAAACCATTTCAACCTATCCAGATTGCCTTTGAGTCAACTGTGCCACTGGCTTTGCAAAACGCAATTGCAACACAAAGTGTGGATGAAGTCAATGAAGAAACTGGCGAAGCGATTTATCAGGTCAGCGCAAATACAAGCGATGTGGCATTGCTTTTTACCTTGGCTGCCGATGGTGTTGCCAATCAAAATCAGCTTGTCTACAGGCAGATTTTTGCTGCGGCCACCCGTTTTGACACAATAGAACCCAATATTGAGTTACAGACAATCAAAAACCTCTGGCAAAATATCACCTCACAGGAAACCACCCTCGCAGAAACAGATCAGGTTGGCGCTCAAGCTTTCTACACATCGGTGGTAGTCCTCTCTGACACCTTGCCTGCCCTCATACAGGTTCTGGGACCCGTGTCCGCAGAGACGCCTATTCAACGCGCTGAGACGACAGCCGACTTGATTAATGCAGTATGGGCCAATCGAGCAACCTTGGCTTTACTCCCGTTTGAAGAGTTGACACCACAGTTAACCGTGTTGACCGTTGACGGCCAAAACCCCGTGGAAAACAATCATAATTTTGCCGCAAACGATTACCCATTGGCGGCCAACGTCTATGCACGGTTTGACAGCCAAGCAGAGACGGCACCACAAATCACATCCTTTCTCTCCACGCTGCCCACAATCAACCGTAACCCAAACCAGCTCACCGTCATCGCCATGACCGGGGTGACAGCAATGGTGCGACAGACGGCCTATCAAATGGACCGTTTTGGTGCTGAGTGGCCTGCTGTAGAGGTTGGCCCTGAGCTTGCCCGTGCAGATATCACGATTGTGAGTAACGAAGTCCCTTTTGTGGAAGGTTGCCAAACCAACACGGATCCCAAAAACTTAACCTTTTGTAGCAAACCAGAATATATGACGGCGTTGAAGATGATCGGAACCGATTTGATTGGGTTGACAGGCAATCATCAAAACGATTTTGGTAAAGAGGCTGCCCTTGGGTCGTTGGCGGTTTATGCAGAGGCCGGGTTGCCCATTTACGGTGGCGGTGTCAACAAGAGTGCTGCCTTCGCCCCACTCTATTACGAACACAATGGCAATCGCCTTGCCTTTCTTGGGGCCAACAGCTATGGTCCCACCATTGCGTGGGCAACCGAAACCAGCCCTGGTAGTGCTCCCTTTGACCTCAACATCATGTCTGCCACCATCCGCAATATCCGCGCACAGGATCGCGCCAAGCTTATTTTTGCCGAGCTACAGTTTCAAGAATTCTACGAGGTGTCGCCCCATTCCGACCAGCAGCAAATCTTTCGTGCGTTGGCCCGCGCTGGCGCTGATGTTGTGACAGGTATCCAGAGCCATATCCCCCAGGCAGTGGAGCTAAACGACAATCATGTCATTCTCTATGGGTTAGGCAATCTTTTCTTTGACCAGATGTGGAGCCAAGAGACGCGTGACGGTTTGATTGTCAAACATACAGTCTATGACAATCGCCACATCAGTACGCAACTGCTTACAACGATTCTGCATGACTACGGTCAGCCTCGCTGGGCAGATGCACAAAACCGGGCGCGTATTTTGGAGCGAGTCTTTGGCGTAAGTGAATGGAACCGGTAGTCGGTGTGATGGTGTGATGGTGTGTGGGTGTGTGAACGTATTCGGTAGAATCGTTACTGACCCACCGAATACTGACTCACCGAATACCGAATACCGACTCACCGAATACCAGTCTACCGACCTACAAACCGCAAGGCCGCACCCGCCAACAGCAACACAATGGCAAGACTACCGCAGCCAAACCCCATCAACAGCCCCATCCCCGGTTGCCGTCCGAGATAGCTGAGATACTCATCCGCACTGCCTGCATAAACTGCCTCAGCCGTAAACAAACCAATGCTGTCAACATCGCCTTCGCCAATACTTGCGCCCTCCCATGTTCCCTTAACTGTGAGGGCCTGCCCAGGCAAGTACCCAACGACACGCCATTCATCATCGGCATTTTGTCCATCATCAAACTCGCCGCCAAGAATATCGCTGGATAGCTCATCAATGGTCTGCGCATTTAAAAATGCTATATCCTGTGGTAACTGAATAATTATAGAGCGTTCACGGTCGAGTGTAAGCTGAACACGTTGAGGTGGTGGAACAACGCGCACCCAATCTGGGAAGGCAGACGTTGGTGTCGCATTAATATCGACACCAGCATCAGCATTGACCGTATCGGATGTGTCACTGCTTCGCGATGCTTTTGTTTCCACATAAAAGAGAACAAGGCCATAGAAATCTGGTGGTAAGCTTGCATCATCGAGGTCTGGTGCGATTGGTTCTTGTGGTGCTTGACCAACCAGAATTGCTTGGCTCCCCTGCGTCAATTCAACGACCTCGGATGCGGTTGGTTGCGGCAATGCACGTACACTGCGCGCCTCCATCCAGGTGAACGGTGCGCTGACAATGCCGCCGATGGCCGCTAGCCCTGCAAATGCCCCCACAATGAGCAGTAGACAGCCGATTCCCCTCTGATTTTTGGCTCGACGACGGCCCCGTCTGCCCAGAAGCCAGCCTGCTAAAAATGATAGCTTTGGATCAATCGAGTCACCAGGCTGTTGATTAAGTTGGATCATGCGCTGATTTCTGGTATGCACAAGTGTAAACTACCCTGAACGCTGCTTCGGCATCTTGCCTGAGTATTGGGCAATAGCCCGAAGGTTACACACAACAGGCAAGGATGCCCATTCTACCTTCCCTAAAAAGAAAGACTCTTACCACAATGGTAAGAGTCTTGTTGTTTTAGTTCGGTAGCGTTATAACTAGAAGTTAACTCCCAGAGATGACGCTACCGAACGACTGTAACTACTACAATCCATATGCATCACCTCCTTTATATAAGAATAGCGATTTAAGGCTGGGTTTTGAGTATTGATTCACAAACTATTTAATTGTTTTTGGGTAAAAGATTGAGGTGACATACTCAAGAACCTAGCTAAATGAAAGTGTAACACAAATTTTTGTTGATGTCAAGCAAAAAATTTTAATTAACAAAAATTTAACAGAAATAGCGCAAAAAAGCAAAAGTCGCTCATGGGCAAAGCCCACCACCCTACAAGGGCGGTCTACAAGAAATGCGCGCCTCTAACGTAGCCCGTCCATTCTGGGCGGGGGCTTGCTGTTACGCGTGACTTTTGCTTTTTTGCGAAATAGCACTTCAGCGGGTCAGCACTTCAGGTGGTCAGCACTTCAGGTGGTCAGCATTTCAGGTGGTCAGCACTTCAGGTGGTCAGCACTTCAGCACATTACACGCTGACAAGCTGACAAGCTAACTGGCTGACCCGCTGACAAGCTAACTGGCTGACCCGCTGACAAGCTGAAATGCTATATTACACTCTTAACAGGAATAGACAAACACAAGTACGTCAAGTATACTACACTAGATTGATTTTATCGCTATACTATACATCCAAAGGAGTGATACGCATGAAAGTTTTATTTGGTCCAATCGGGACAGGTTTGGAAAAAGCCATCCCGCAACTTCGGGAAAGACATACAGATATCGAATTCGCCCATTGCCCCAATCGCGAAGATGTTGCAGAGGCTATTGCCGACGTGGACATCTATGTTGGGCACTTAAACGCTGATATCTTTAACGCCGCCAAAAATCTGAAATGGATTCAATCACCCAGTTCTGGTGTCAATATGTATGTGCAAATCCCAGGGTTGGTGGCAAGCGATGTCCTGTTGACCAGTGCCGCTGGCACACATGGCCCAGGATTGGCGGAAAGCACATTGGGCATGATCTTTGCCTTTACAAGAGGAATTCGTACCAGTATTTTTCGGCAACAAGAGCATGTTTGGGCACAGCGAGAATTGCGACCACAGTTATCCGAACTGACTGGGACGACCATGGGCATTATCGGCTTTGGTGCATTTGGTCGTCATCTAGCCGAACGCGCACAGGTCTTTGGCGTCAATATCTTTGCTGTTGATCTCTACCCTGCGAACAAGCCCGATTATGTGAACAAACTGCTCAACATGGAGCACCTAGACGACCTGCTGCGTGAGTCGGATTATGTGGTGATTGCGCTGCCCATTACACCAGAAACTGACAACCTCATTGATGCGGATAAAATCGCCCTGATGAAACCAACCGCCATGATAGTGGCAATGTCTCGTGGCGGGATTGTGGATCAGGATGCGGTTGCACAGGCGTTGCAAGAGAAACGACTGGGGGCGGCGGCGCTGGAAGTAACGCGTCCTGAACCATTACCCGCAGATAGCTACCTCTGGGATGTCGAGAATTTGTTGATCACGGCACATATCGCCGGTGGTACACAGCACGAGGGGCAATATGTGCTGGATATTTTCACTGAAAATTTAGAACGCTTTTTAGCAGGGAACTTCCCGCTTCGGAATCAGGTGAATAAAGAAGAGGGATTTTAAATCCATTTCACAAAAATAAGTATCCCGTAGAGGATAAGGTGTTATGAGAGGACACCTTATCCTCTTACGCAGTGAGAACAATCAATGCAAACACTATCAGAACGCCTACAGGCACTATTGATGCATCTCAATATTAGCCCTGACCAACCAGCACACATTGCTGCGCGTATGCCACAGGATTGGCATCCATTGCTGATGGATCATGGGCAAGCACAATCAAGTAGCATCGCCTCGATGACGTTGGTCTGTCCGGCCTTTTTACCCACAGAGGGGCTGGCACAGTTTGCCAAACATCATGCCAATCGCACGGTAGTCTACGCCAGCGCAATGCCTCAATATGGGGGCGCAATTGACACAGCTTTGGCGGATGTTTCAGCCGTAGAGCAAGTTCATCTATCTGACTATGAAACACGACTGTGGACCGATGTCATTGTCGATCATGGAAAACTAATTCTGAGCAGGCTGTTGGCGATGCAGCAAGATACCAGTAACGCTGGATACACGCCCCCCGATGTAGAAGGAGAAATCGCAGGCATTGCCTACGAAGTTCATGACCAAACCAACGGCTTGGGTGAACCGCTCATCTTGATGCCAATGGGACTGTCCCCCGCTGCTTGGGAGCCGCTGTTGCCACAGTTGAGCCAGCATTTCTGTACCATTGTGCTGGGTGGGGCATATCTGGGGATGATGCCTGTGTTGGAATTGCGTGGGCTGGCGGCGGGACATCAAAAGATGATGAGTAACCTCTTTGAAATGATTGCGCTACAGGCGGGTGAACATGTACTCGATATTGGCAGTGGGTCAGGTGTTATCGACCGTTGGTTGGCTGAGGTGACAGCAGGGGCGAACCCTATCACGGGAATGGACCTCAACGACTATCTGCTCAAGGAGGCGACTGCGTTGGTCCGTCGGGCTGTAGATGCAGGCGAACTGCCTGATGTGATAACCTTTACCAAAGGCAACGCTGAGGAGTTGCCCTTCCCCGACAATTATTTTGATGTGACCTTCTCGACAACGGTGATGGAAGAGGTGGATGCGGACCAGATGTTGCGTGAAATGATTCGTGTCACCAAGCCGGGTGGACGTGTAGCCGTGTTTGTACGGGCGATGGACATGGCCTTTACACTCAACATGCCCGTCCGTGAAGAATTGCGCCTACGCTATACCACGCCCCAATGGAACAGTACCAGCCCAGATGGGAACAATCAAGAGGGCAAGACGTGTGCCACCGCCAGTCTCTATCGACGGTTCCAGGCGCAGGTCAGTGCAGGCAATCTGTCCGATTTGCAATTTGGCCCACAGCTATCGACGTTTTATGAACCGTTTGGCGTTGTGGAGCAATTTCTCCTCGCGGGATTTGCCAATAATCTGTCTGACGAAGACGCTGCGGAATGGCGTGCGGCTATGCAACAGGCAGCGGATGATGGGACATTTTTTTTGGCATGGCCGCATCATTGTGCGGTAGGGACGGTGGTTGGTGAGTAGTTTGTGGTCGATATTTGGTCGGTCGGTATTCGGTAAATCGGTATTCGGTAAATCGGTATTCAATAGGTCAGTAGGTCGGTTGTCGGTAGGTCGGTGGAGATATATCGGTTTACTTTGTGGTCTGTTGGTGATGCTGACCGCGTGTACACTGATCCCCTATCCACCCAAACCGCCTGTCTTTCAGCCTGCAATTGAACCCTCGTTGCCATCGCCATTTCCCCGCCCATATAGACAGTTGACGATTGATCGCTTGGCTAGACGACAGTATGGCTTGGGTGAATTGCGCTTTACCAATGTGCTTGATGTCACCGATACCTTTACGCGTATGGCGATGCTCTACCCAAGCGACGATCTGCTGATATCCGGCTTTATCAACGTGCCCCATTCACTCAACAACGCAACGACTGTGCCAGCGATCACGGTTAACCAGACAATGAGCATCACCATTATCCCGCCCATGACAACATCTATCACAGCACCAGTCAATACATCCACTAGCCTCTCGCTCAGTCTACCTGTGAGTCCTGTTCTATCCATGTCGATTAACAATCCTATTACGACCCAAATAACGCCGACAGGTAGTGAGGAGACTGGTAGTGAGAGTACACAGACACCCAAGGTTCCTGTCATCATTGTGATACACGGCACTGCCCCACGTGATGAATATCAAGAGCTTGCCTATACGACAGAGTATGCGGATGCTCTGTCTGATGAAGGCTATATTGTATTGCACCCCGATATGCGTGGCTACCCACCTGCGGAGGATGGACCCAACCCTATGCGCATTGGCTATGCGCTGGATGTCCTCAACCTCGTGGCCTTGGTGCGCCAGCAGGCTGGACAGCCGGGCCCACTGGCCCACGCCGACCCAGAGGCCATTGGGCTGTGGGGACATAGCATGGGCGGTGGGGTCGCATTGCGCACGATAGTCGTCTCTCCGCATATACGCGCCACGCTCCTTTTTGCGTCGATGAGCGGTGATGAATTGACCAATCATAACAAACTGTTGGAATTTACACTTGGTCGTTCTGGCTATTGGGCAGAGACGATTAACGAAACACCCAATCTTGGCGACTTGGAACGACTCTCGCCAATCAACCATCTTGCCCGTGTACAGTCCGCTGTCAGCATCCATCACGGTACTGCCGACCTCGTACCCGTCGATTGGTCGGTCGATCTATGTGTACGCCTCGGTGCGCTGAATAAAGATGTGGAATGTTTTTTTTATGAAGATGCGGTGCATGATTTTTATTATGAGGATTATGACCTCTTTCAGGAACGGACGATGGCGTTTTTTGAACGAACGTTAAAAAATTAACAGGAAGGAGATAATAATCAATTTGTGAATTGTTAATGCGCGTTTCTGCCAAATCAAAGCTATACATCAGGCTTATCCAGTGCTAATAGATACTCTTTTGCTGCCATTAACTCAGCTTCTAACATCGCAATCTGTTGGATAAGTTGTTCCCGTTGAGCGGCTTTATCCGCTGGTGCCACAGATACATCGGTCTCCTCTTCATCGTGCTCGCCCAACTGGCTATCGGTGCGGATGGCCCAGACGTGTACACTCCACAGAACGGCCGCAATCACACTACGGGCAATGTCATCGACCGTTTGTATGGAAAATAGCTGTGGGTCAGGGTCGCCCAAGAGCAATAGCAAGACACGGTAGATGACCGAGGCGAGATAGAATAAAATCAGCAATGCTCCTACCAAAGCGACACCATAGAGATAGACCCGACGGGGCATAGATGACCGTTCCTGTCCACCTTCTGCACTATCTTGTCGTGCAACTCGTTGAACAGCTTGCCAGTGGAGTGACCACACAGGCGCACCTACTGCCAGCAGACTCAGGCCATTTGCCAGCGGCTCCTCCCACAGGTCCCCACTGGCAAACAGCACATCCAACATTGAGCGTAAAATTTCGACCGAACCAACCCAGAGCAAGGCCAACCCTGTCGCTGATACCGCATAGTAATAGATACGACGAACGGTCGCAGCATCTTTCGTTTCGTCAATTTTCTCGCTTTCCTGTTGCAACAGACGCCAATGCCAACGCCATGCAAGGATGCCAACTGGTGTGTAGGCAATAGGTGTGGTGAGATTGGCGAGTAACTCACTCGACGTTGTGGTCGTTGTCCCAAAGGCAAGCAGCAGAAATTCACGCAGCAGATTGGCGGCGGGGACGAGCGTGACCAATGCACTGATGATAACAGCAGCGTAGAGGTAGAGACGACGCAAGGCCGCACTGACTTCGCTCGGATTTTGTGCAACGATGGCCTGCCAACGGTTCCAGTTACTGCGGGCTAAGAGCGCACCGACAAAGAGCATGGCCCCGGCATCGCTCAGTTGATTGCGCCAATAGGCATCGCCAATGCCCTCAGCCCACTGTCCTGTCACCCATTGCCAAACAACCTCTAGGATGCCACCGATACCTGCAATCATCAACACCAACCCCACCAGTCCAGCGATTGTTTGATAGAGTTGGCGCACATTGGCAGCATAACCAACCTCTGTGCCATAATCACCATCTGACCGTATCGTGCTAGTTAAATAGGTCAATAGACCGCTGGCAAGTAGAATTATTAACAAGGTATGGAGCCACCCTGTGGGCCATAACTCACTTTGCGCAATGTTGATCCCCAAGGCGAGGGCAATCAGTTCATGGATGACCTCATAGGTATAGACCAACACATACCCAAGCGCAACAGCAGAGGCTAGATAAAGAAACAGTTTGCGTAGTGTTGAACGACGTTCGTCGTTGATGGACGGTTGATTTTGCCCGGTAACAGACCGTCGCACAACCCCCCAATGAATCAAGAAGATGGGTGTTGCCACTAGCAATAAGCCACCACTACGAGCAATCGCATTCCGGATAAATGAGCCGCCGTTGACGGTTAGCTGCGCATCGTCCACCCAACCACTCAACCATACCTCATCCAGCGTGTTCAGCAACCCATCAAGCGCGGATAGAATAATGAGAAGACTGATAAAGGCGACAAGATAAAAATAAAGACGACGAATCGTGGCGAGTCGTGTTGGTGTATTGGTTTGGTTTTGCATAAATCGTTCCTCATCCCCCTACTAAAATTGCCCATAAAATTGCCCAAAGAAAAAGCGGCTTGGAAAAATCCAAACCGCTTGTTAGGTGGAGATGGCGGGAGTCGAACCCGCGTCCGAAACACTAGCCCAAAAACGTCTACAGGTATAGTCACACGTGATTGATTTGTTGAGAGGACCCTGTGCGACAAGCGTCCAAATACTCAACTAGCCGATGCGTCTTTGGCAGCCCTATCGGCGTCCGACTGCCGCATCCCTACAGTTTATAATGGCGTTCACCCGACCTGTGGGCCACATCAAGGTGTGCCATGGTTCATGCTTTATGAACCAGCTTTAGCGTTTAAGTTACGCAGCAGCAGCTAAAGTAGCTGGGCTGTTGAAACCAAAAGCGAAAGCTTTGCCTGTATTTTTGGCATTTGTATTGTTTTGCGCCTTTTTAGCGTAGCCGACGCTCTACGACCTGCAATTCATGGTACGTCCTGCCCCGTCGAAGCCAGTCATCCCCATAGATAAAACCAGTATAGCATAGAAATTGTGTTTTGTAAAGGGATAGTTTGTTAGAAATTTGCATGTAAATTGTCTCAATTCTTAAAATTTTCTACAATTGTCAGCCTTGTCACTAATTTGTCAGTGTTTGATAAGCTAAATGTCATGATCGCCATCGGCAAAACCGCTACAATACATTGCGTAATCAATTTCTTTTCAACCCGGAGATTAGAATCTCCACAAGATAATACAAAAGGCTGCAATAGAAGATATGAATATTTCACAGCAGATAGTACAGGAGTCTTATAAATCTCAACTTTACAAGTTGATTGACGTTCGTGAGGCCGCAGGTGTCACCACAACAGACATGGCACGTTCGTGTGGTCTTTATGGCAACCAAAGCCGTAAAACAGTAGCGCGATGGGAGCAAGGCTACCAAGTGCCTCGTCAACGTCACCGGCCAAAATTTATTCAATATTTGTGGTCAACGCTTCAACTCTGGCAAAATCCTGAGCAGTTTGATGAACTCTGGGAAATCGTCATGATGGCGTGGGAATGGGACCCACTCACAGAGAACGAGCGTCATTCGTATTTAGCGGATGTGCAACGTGATTGGCCGCACCCGAATAGAGGGGAGGCAGCACCAGTGCCAATAGCAGATTCAACAATAGGTTTAACAACAGGTTTAACAACAGCATCAGCCATTAACGATACAACTCATTATTCACATCGCATCCCATCAATGCTTGGTCAGCCGACATTGGACAACGCAATAGGCAAGAATACACATCACATCTATTCATGGCCGAGTTTAACCGTGTCTGCAACCTCAAACAAAAGTATGACCATTCAAATTGTTGAGACACAGAATGTTGTGGTGATTCCGGTAAATTCACGAGATTGTGCCGTACCCGATATTAGGGATTAAAATTGGACTGGATGTAGAATTCCTTACAGATAGGATTGTTCTATAAGTATTATAGAGGACCTTATTTAAGGTCCTCTTTTTTGTGTTGTCAAACAAGTATACCGTTTTTTCGATATCAAGAAGAACGTCAAAGGCCGTTTGTTAAAACTTGTATCTGTACCCGCACTGTGCTAGACTATCGCCTATGGATACAGAACATGTACTCACGCAACTAGCCAGCAACGCAGAGCGAATTTCACAATTGGTCAATCATGTCCCCGAGTCTGCACACCACTGGAAACCATCACCAACAGAATGGTCGATTGTCGAAGTGGTGAACCATCTTACCGATGAAGAGCGGGATGATTTTCGTCTTCGTATAGACATGGTATTGCATCAGCCAGGAGTCCCTCTGCCACCAATTGACCCCGAAGGATGGGTGGTGGCGCGTGCCTATAATGAGCGAGCGTTAAAACCATCCCTAGACAAATTTCTGCGTGAGCGTGCGTATTCGATTGACTGGCTACGTCAGCGACAAAATCCTGCGTGGGATAACGTCTCTGAGCAACCTTGGGGGATAATAACGGCGGGTGATTTTTTGGCTTCGTGGCTAGCACATGATTTTTTGCACATACGTCAATTGACGGAGATACACTATCAATACACAATGATGACAATGCATCCATATCAGGTTATGTATGCGGGACAATGGTAAATAGGACACTTTTTTAGAAATAGTAGGTAATTTTCGGTAGGCTATGAATAAGTTACTTCGTGTGGGCATAATGGGGTTGGGGCAACGTGGGTTGCAGCATTTTCGTGCGTTGTGGAAGCTACAGGCGTCTGGATTGGCTCAAATCGTTGGACTTTGTGATGCCTTTGAAGAGAATATACAGATTGAGAAGCTCAAATCAACCCTTCCAACGTCAGAATCGTCAGAGACAGGCACACGTTTTGAGCTAGAACGCATTTGCTGTACAATTTCATTCGATGAATTATTAGCCCAAAATTTGGATGTATTGTATGTGTGTATTCCACCCAACTACCACAATGGTGAGGTTATACGAGCGACCCAAGCAGGGATTCATCTATTTGTGGAAAAACCGATGAGCCTCTATTTAGATGAAGCGTTGGCAATGCAAAAAGCGATTGACGATGCGGGTGTCTTTTCTGTTGTTGGGTTTCAACAGCGCTTTGACACACGCCATGAGGCTGTCAAATATTTCTTAGAGGGGGATGTTGCTGAGGAGCGCAAACAGCCTGTCATGGCCTGTTATACATTTCATGCGCCCTTTGAATCGCACAATGTCAAACACATGCATACAGAAGCCTCTGGGGGACCGATCAATCGAGTTTGGACAGCCAACGCCGCCTGGTCAGGGATGACCGTTGTCGAAGGGGGGATTCACCCACTGGACTTGTGGCGTTATTGGTTTGGTGATGTGATATGGGTACAAGCAGATTATATCCATCGTCCACCCGAGGCTGTGATTGATGGCGCTGACAATCCTTATGCTTATTCTGCCAAATTTGGCTTTGAAAGTGGGGTTGTGGGTGTCATGACCTTGTCACGTCTAAGGCGTGTTTTTCATACATATGCAGATCACCAGCTTTTATATACAGAAGGAAGACTCTCCATTGAGGCTGATGGTGTACATCACTACCATTATGCAGGGGAACTTGCTGGCGACTCGTCAGGTGGCTCATCAGGTGATTCATCGGAGCGTCGCTCAAAGCGATTACCCAATTTTGTGCCGCAACTTAGCGAGGCCGATGTGCGTACTATTTTAGAGATGCCGCCTGCTGTCGATGCAACATGGGCACTCTCGCGTAACTTTCTTTTAGCGATTGCCAACGATGACCGAACTCAGATTCGCTCACCATTTGATGACGCAATGAATAGCTTGGCGGCTGTGCTTGGCGCAAATGTATCGGATGCGCTCAACGGTCAACGGGTTGAGATTGCTGCACTACTGACGGACTCTGCCTATGCACAGTTTAGAAGCCGTCCAGTGTAATCGAAGCTATCAGCAGTAGGGGCATGAAGTGTGGCGGGTTTAGAGGTATATATATGGCAATATCGCATAAATTCTTGACAGGAACTTGTAATACCGATTTATATGAATTTAGTGTAGTATAAGACAGAGACATTCATACTATGTAAGTAGACTCATAGACAGAATAAACAGTCGTCAGTGCTATGCATGATAGACTTTTTCGCCAATTTGCGCGATAATATAAAGATTGTTGTGAGCAAGCTGCGCATAAATACAGTTTAGCAATTTTTTACACAGCAATTTGTTGAATGATGGAGAACAATCTGAATGACAACATCTGATCAATATCCTAGTTATAAAGGTTGCGTCACACAAGTCCTAAGCAATTCTACCCAGCCACTAAGCATTGAGATGTTGATTGATAATGTTGGCCGCCTAAGACCAGTCAGCAAAGGCGCACGTAGCGCAATCTACCGTGCCATTGGTCAAGTCTTCCAAGCCGTACCCGTCTCATCTGGCTATTATGGCTGGCTGCCAAACATGCTCACACACAATATCTTTCGCCACCCGCTGGCCGACGAAGAAGCCAAGCGTGGCTTTTTGATGTTAGATGAATTGGAACACGCTATCTTTTTCCCAAAATTTTTTGAAACCTTCCAAGTCGAAGAACACGACCCCATTCAGATCGATTTACTCGGTGGCCCCACTATCCGCGCCGAAGCCTATATTGAGCGTAAAATCTGGTCACTCCGGTTGGGTGATGCGTTTGTCAAATGGATCGATGAGCAAGGTGGGCAGAAGAATGATGACATTATTGTCATGGTGAATGATGCCGTCAAAGGACATTACACCCTGCGTCTTCAGCCACGTGAAGTGCGTGAGGATGAAGTGATCCAAAATAATAATATTCGCCTCGCATTGTTGGCTGAGGAGTTGATTGCTGAAGACAGACGCGAGCGCGATGCCATGCCTGTATGGGAACTGGCCGCACGTTTGATTGCACGGGGATTCTATATGGATTCTGTTCCCGCTGATGACCTGCATCAAGCACTGCACTACTATAGCCTGTTGCACTTTGAAAAAGGCATTGGCTATTCATTGCGCATGCTCAAAAAGGAATATCGTACACAAATTGACAAAAGTACGCGCGAATCCTACTTAAACAATCCAAATAAAGCCTTTGCTACTGAATTTATCGAAGGTCTTGAAGAGCAGTTGGATGAGCAATTTGATGCCAGTGACTTTGATTTTGAGTCGGGGCTTAATGCAAACTTTGAGCCTAGCTTTGGTGCAAGCGGTGCAGTGAATGCATCGCAACCGCCTGCAAAGAATCGTGATAAGTCGAGTAACTGGGTTCAAGAGTTTGAGCCATTCACTGATGATTCCTTATTTAATACCATTGATGGTTTGGATTTAGATGGGCTTGAATGGACCAAAGGCGAGGAGAAAGACACCTGCGAGGGCTATGAGTCCTATTTGGTCTGCTTTGAAAACTCAGGAGAATATGGGAACCCATTGTCGCATAGTGATTTCCACCTGCTAGAAGTTGAGCTGATTAATTTGGTCAACATGGAGATGGAGTTTGGCTATCTTTTGGATGAACAACAGATGCGTAAAAACGAGTTGAT